>JAQVJB010000001.1 GCA_028695395.1 Actinomycetota bacterium
TTCCATGGACTAATATATTAGCTTAAAAATACAATTAAATAAAGCTGGCTTTGCTTTGACTTTTAAAAACAATATTGCTATATATTAATTTTATTATTTTTTTAGAAGTTGTTGAAATCACTTATCTAAAATTGTGGTTTCAGCCAGAGGATTTTATATTGAAAAAAGATGTTTCAGTACTTACGGGGAATGAAGCAATTGCCTTGGGGGCTCTTGAAGCCGGAGTCGGTTTTGCAAGCGCTTATCCAGGGACACCTTCCACGGAAATACTGGAAAATATTGCAAAGACAGGGGGGATTTACTGCCAGTGGTCGGTGAATGAAAAAGTTGCTTTGGAAGTTGCTTCAGGCGCCAGTCTTGCCGGCAATAGAGCTCTTGCGGCAATGAAGCATGTAGGCCTTAATGTTGCTTCAGATCCTTTCATGACCCTTGCATACACCGGTGTCAATGGCGGTCTTGTCATAGTATCAGCAGATGATCCAGGAATGCATAGTTCCCAGAATGAGCAGGACAACAGATATTATGCAAAAATGGCAAAAGTCCCTCTTCTGGAACCATCAGATAGCCAGGAATGCAAAGATTTTCTTATTAAAGCATTTGAAATCAGTGAAGAATTTGACTTGCCGGTCCTGCTTAGAACCACAACAAGGATATCCCACTCCGGCTCACTTGTAGAAAAAGGAAAAATCAGGAAACACAAGCCGGATAAAAAATATATAAAGGATCCCATGAAATATGTTATGATTCCTGCATTTGCCAGAACCAGGCATAAGATTCTTCTTGAAAAATTTGAAAGCCTTAAAGAATTTTCAGAAAAAACCAGCATTAATAAAATCATATATGCTGAAGATAAAAGATTTTCAAAGATAGGAATAATTACCAGCGGAGTAAGCTACCAATATGCGGCGGAGGCTTTAAATAAGTATCCTGTGCTGAAATTAGGAATGACAAACCCTCTTCCTTTTAATATGATAAAAAATTTTGCATGCGATAAATCTTTGATAATAGTTATTGAGGAGCTGGAACCATTCATAGAAGAACAGATAAAAGCATCAGGTATTTCCTGCATTATTATTGGAAAGTCTTTTTTTCCTGAATATGGAGAACTCAATGGTGAAATAGTCAAAACTTTAAATGACTTTATATCAAGCGAAAAAATATTAGAAAATCTTTCCGCCTATACGTCAGAAGATATTGAAAAGAAAATAAAAGGTTTTAAAGAAAAAAAATCTAATTTAAATAAAGATAAAGAAAAAAATGAAATAAAATATTTTATTAAAAACAAAATTCCGCCAAGGCCTCCGGTTCTTTGTGCGGGATGCATGCACAGACCGGTTTTTCATATTTTAAAAAAACTGAAGGTCACTGTTATGGGAGATATAGGTTGTTATACTCTTTCAGCTTTGCCTCCGATTAGCAGTCTTGATACCTGTCTTTGCATGGGAGCAGGAGTCGGTCAGGCACTGGGAGCTGAAAAAGCAGATAGTTATTATAAGAATAAAGTAGTATCAGTTATAGGGGATTCCACTTTTTTCCATTCAGGGATAACATCGCTTATTGACAATGTCTTTAACAAAGGGACAGGACTTGTAATAATACTGGACAACAGAGTTACTGCCATGACCGGCCATCAGGCAAACCCAGGGATAGGCAAGACGCTTATGGGTGATAAAACGCATATGATCCTTCCGGAAAAGATAGCAGAAGCAGTAGGGGTGAAAAATATAAGAATAGTTGATCCATATGACATAAGCCTGCTTGATAAAACAATAAAGGAGGAATTAAAAAGAGAGGAATTATCTGTTATTGTATGCAGACAGGAATGTGCGCTCATAAATAAGAAAAAAAGACTTAAAAAATTTTATATTGATGATTCAGCTTGCAAGCAGTGCGGACTATGCATGAAACTAGGATGTCCGGCAATTGAATTTAAAAACGATAAATATTTTATCAACCAGGCAATATGTACTGGCTGTGATGTCTGTTCCCAGATTTGCCCCTGGGATTCTATTAAAATAAATAATGAGAATAACTGAAAATAAAATAAATAAATATAAAGATAAATACGAAGCTCTTTTAAAAAAAGAGGAGACGATATCTGTTTTATTTGCAGGTGTTGGAGGGCAGGGAATACTTATGGCTACCGCCATAATGGCAAAGGCCTGCCTGTTTGAAGGTTTTGATGTAAAGGTTTCCGAAATACACGGAATGGCACAAAGGGGAGGAAGTGTCGTAGGAAGCATAAGATTCGGCAAGAAGGTTTTTTCTCCTACTGTAGATTCTGCAGACTTCGTTGTTTCGCTTGAGGAAGTCGAACCATTAAGGTATATCGATATTTTTAAGGAAGATAGCATATTAATCTATAATACTTACAGAATTTATCCCTCAAGTGTTTATGGTGACGGGTATTCATATCCGGAAAATGTCAGACAGCTGCTTTTAAAATTTTCGGAGAATGTTTTTCCTATTGATGCATATAAAGTTGCAAAACAACACGGAAAAAGCAAGGCAATGAATACAGCTTTGCTGGGTTTTTTCTCAAATTTTCTTCCGATATCTGCCGATAGCTGGGAAGAGGCTATAAAGGATATTGTCTCACCGGCAGTTCTTGAAATTAATTTAAATACTTTTAAAGCAGGCAAAAGTATTATCTATCAATAATTTTTTAGGAGGTTTTAAATGCCAATAAAACAATTAACTGTCTTTTTAGAGAACAAGCTTGGAAGACTGGCTGAGGTTACAAGGATTCTAAAAAGAGAAAATATTAATCTCCAGGGTTTTTCTACGACAGAGGCTAGAGATTATGGTATTTTAAGGATAGTAGTATCTGATGTTGAAAAAGCAAGGGAGGCTTTAAAAAAAGCCGGTTTTACAACACATGTAGCTGATGCAATATGCATAAGAGTAGAAGACCGTCCCGGCGAATTGCTGAATGTCCTTGATACTCTTTCGGATGCTAAAATAAACATAGACTATATTTATGTAATTGCAGGCACAAGAGTAATTCTTAGTGTCCCAGAGCTTGAAAGGGCTGAAAAGCTTCTGATTGAAAAGGGATTCTCTATTTGTGCGGATTAAAACAATTTTAAAAAAAGCCTTATATTTAAGAGGGAATAAACATTTAAATAAATTGGGTTAGGAATATAAATGACATTAGGATTTTTAAATGAAAGTATTGAAACAGCAGATAAAAAAAGCATTGAAAAAATGCAGACTGAAAGGCTGAAAAGTACTTTGATAAATGTCTATGAAAACGTATCATTTTATAAAAAAAGGTTGGATGACTGCGGCGTAGATCCATATAATTTTAAAAATATTGACGAGCTTCAGAAAATACCTTTTACGACTAAGGAAGATTTGAGGCTGAATTATCCTTTTAATATGCTTGCACGTCCTTTTGGGGAAATTGTCAGGATACATTCATCTTCCGGGACTACAGGCAATCCTACGGTAGTGGCTTATACCGGAAGAGATATTGAAATTTGGGGTGAAGTAATAGCAAGACAGCTATTTTCCTTAAATTTGAGAAGAGGAGATATTTTTCAAAACAGTTATGGCTATGGTCTTTTTACCGGAGGTCTCGGCCTTCATTATGGAATCGAAAAACTTGGCGGTGTTGCCATACCTGTATCAGGCGGAAATACTGAAAGACAGATTAAAATAATGCAGGATTTCTTAACCGGAGTAATTTGCTGCACCCCTTCCTATGCATTGCATATTGCAGAAGTTGGAACAGAACTTGGAGTTGACTTTTCAAAGCTTGCCTTAAAAGCCGGTGTTTTAGGGGCGGAACCATGGACAAACCAGATAAGAAGCGAAATAGAAAAAAGGCTTTCAATTAACGCATATGATATTTACGGACTTAGCGAAGTAATAGGCCCCGGAGTTTCCTGCGAGTGTTCTTTTAAAAAAGGGCTTCATGTTGCAGAAGATAATTTTATTGTTGAAACTATTGACCCTAAAACCGGAAAAAATGTGCCTGAAGCAAAAACAGGGGAGCTGGTTTTTACTACGATTACAAAGGAAGGGATGCCTGTAATAAGATACCGGACAAAGGATCTCTCAAATCTAATATATGAAAAATGTGAGTGCGGCAGGACGCATGTAAGGATGAAAAAACCTATAGGAAGATCAGATGACATGCTTATAATAAGAGGCGTAAATGTATTCCCTTCTCAAATTGAAGAAGTCCTGATGAATGTAAAAGAGATTGAGCCGCATTATCTTATTGTTGTTCAAAAAAAGAATTTTCTTGATTTTATAGAAGTATGGGTAGAAGTCCCTGAAAATATTTTTTCAGAAAAAATGAATACTCTTGAAATTTTCGAAGCATCCATTGAACATAAACTTTATTCAGCAATAGGGATAAGCATTGATGTAAAACTGAAAGAGCCCAAGACTATAAAAAGAAGCGAAGGTAAAGCAAAAAGGGTTGTTGATATGAGAAGAGGGGAAAAACCTTAAAAGCAGTAAAAGTCATAAGAAAATAGAAAGCTAAATAAGTAATTTAAAATAAAAGGATATTAAGATAATAATTTGAAGAATCAAAATCTAATAATTTCTGAAGTTAATAAAATAATTTCTAAAGAAATAAAATTTCTTAATAGCTATTATAATTACGATTTGAAAAGATTTTGCTGCCCTGATTTATTTTATAGCCCGGCTTTTCTTGCTTTTTTTAATATTGAAGAGATACAGGATTTCAAGATAGGCGAAAGCCATAAAGTAAATAATCATATTCATGAAAAAGAAAATATAGTACTATTTGATACTTATAAAATAATTAATCTTGTTGCCGGCATAGAACTTCTTGTGATTGGATTAAAGATACATGCATCACAGGAAAGTATATTCAGAAAGACTTTCAGCAAATCGGAAGAGCCGGAAAAAATAATTGATAAAAATTATACTATAGAGCTTCTTTTTGGTGACATTTTTTATTCAAGAGCTATCTCTTACCTGATTAACTTTGACGATTTTATAATTTTTGACAACATATTAAGATCGATATTGTCAACTCATCAATCAAGGATAATTATTCATCAGAGAATAAAAGATATGTTTAATGACAGTAAAAATATTAAATGGTTTTTCAATGAAGGCTTTTCTCAGGTAAAAATGTTAAATGCATTATTGAAAGAAATATTATTTACGGGGTTAGGCGTATCAAATTTCGATGTTTCAGGGGAAAAAACAAAAGATTTTCTTCTTATTATTGATAAGATAATTTTATTAAAGACATATGATGACTTGATTGATTATATCGGGCATTCATTACCGGGAACCTATATAAAAGATAACTATAGTCCTGTAAATTACTTTAAAAAAGAAGCAATAGTCACGAAGAAAGTTTTGGAATTAAAAATAAATAAATTAAAACCTGAATGGATTAAAAAAAATTTTTTGAAATTATTTTTTAAGTTTGCTTAAAAATTTATTATTAATTTTTTTGATATAACCGTTGATTTTTTATGCGATATACTGGAAAAATGAAAAAATCAATTAGTGGATTTATTGGTGAATCATAGTGATAAAAGCAGATCTTACATTATTGCATGCTCCAAGCGTATATGACTTCAGGGAAAAAAGTATTTTCTATGGTCCGATGAGCGACCTTGTTCCTTCATCACCGATATTTGAAATGTATCCCATAGGATTTCTTACATTGTCAAATTATCTTGAAAAGAGGGGGATCAGGGTAAGAATAATAAATCTTGCTTATCTTATGATGGATGACAAAGATTTTGATGCAGAAAGATTAATAAGCAAGATAAAGACAAAAGCTTTCGGGATAGATTTACACTGGCTTCCGCACTGCCAGGGTTCAAACGAAATAGCAAAGATAATAAAGAAATACCATCCGGATGTCCCGGTTATTTTTGGGGGTTTTTCGTCGTCATATTTTTATAAAGAACTTATTGGTTTTAAGCATGTTGATTTTGTAGTGCGGGGGGACTCAGCTGAAGAACCTTTATATAGGCTGATGAGTGCAATTAAGAATAACGATGATTATCTCCCCTTTATAAGGAAGATACCTAATCTTGTCTGGAAAGAGAAAGACGAGATACATGAAAATCCGATAAGCTGCATATCAAAGGATCTTGGTGAAATTGATTTTGATTACAGAGTAATGTTTAAACAGGTTTTAAGATATAAAAGCCTTAAATCTATCATCCCTTTCAGCGACTGGCTGAATTATCCGGTTACGACAATCCCTATTATCAGGGGCTGCAATAAGAATTGTTCAGGCTGCGGCGGTTCAAAAAATGCCTTTGAACTTTTTGGCAAAAGAATCAAGCCTGCATTCCGGGACCCTGCAAAGCTTGTAGATGAAATCCTGATAACCCAGAGATATATTGATGCGCCCGTATTCATACTTGGAGATATGACTCAGGGTGGGAGAAGCTATCTTGAAGAATTTTTTATAAATACAAAAAGATTAAATAAAGATATCCAGATATTTTTTGAATTTTTTGAGCCTCCGGATGAATGGTTTTATGACAAAATCGCAGATAATTTTAATAATTTTTGTTTTGAGATATCTCCGGATTCACATGATGAAAATATCAGGAAAAAGATGGGTAAAAATTTCAGCAATAACCAGCTGATATCAAGCATTAAATATGCTCTTGAAAAAGGCGCCGGCAGATACGATCTTTATTTTATGACAGGATTGCCGACCCAGACTAAGGAATCAATAATGCAGACCGTTGATTTCTGTGAAGAACTTTACGAAACGCTAGGCTGGGATAAAAGGTTTATGCCATTTGTTTCACCCATGGCTCCGTTTATAGACCCTGGAAGCAGGGCATTTGAAAATCCTGATGAATTTGGCTATGTGATAACAAGAAAGACTCTGTCAGAGCATATAGAAGCGATTACAAGACCTTCCTGGAAATATATTCTTAATTATGAGAGCAAATTTTTATCAAGAGATGATATGGTGGAAGCTACTTATGACTGCGCCATAGGATTGAATGCTCTCAAGGGCAGAGCAGGAAGCATAAGCAAAAAATCAATGAAGGAAAATGAAGAAAGGATTATGTCCGCCAAACGCATTATGTCTGAAATAGACAAAATTGTAGCAGGCGATAAGGACTGGATGCACAGCAAGGATTTTGAAAATCTGAAAGATAAAGCAATGAAGTACAGCCTTTCAACAGTGTGCGACAAAAAAGAATTGGAATTTCCCTTAACGAAAAAAAATTTCAAATGGTTTTCGATAATAAAGACTGTTCTTTTTAACAGGTAGCAGCAAAATAAATCAGACAAATTAATTATTTATTATGTTTAAGAATTTTAAAAAAACTCAGTTCTTAAAAAAAGATTTGGTCATTCTTGACGAATATATCAAATCTATTGTCAAAGATATGAGTGATATGCTAAGCGAAGTACTCGCAAGCCCTCTTTTGACTGGGGGAAAAAGGATAAGGCCGGCATTATTTTTAATCTGCGCTAAAAATGATAAATATGATATTGGCTATCTTTTACCTGCGGCAGCAGGGATTGAAATACTTCATACAGCTTCACTCATTCATGACGATATAATCGATAATTCTTTTTTAAGAAGGGGGAATAAGACCATTCATAATATATATGATAAGGATACTGCAAGATATGCCGGGGATTATCTTTTTACCTATGCTTTCTACCTGCTGAACAGCTATTCTAATCATTTAATACATAAAGAGATGTCCAATACTTCACAAAGTCTTGTAATGGGGGAGTTTGACCAATTAAAGACTAAAAGTTTCCTGGAGCAGTCCGAAAAAGTTTATCTTGAAAAAATCAATGAAAAGACTTCTTCCTTATTCAAGCTGAGCTGTGTTCTTGGCGGTATTTTATCTGGCTCAGAAGAAAAAGACATTGAGAATATGAGGAAGTTCGGAGGTTTTCTCGGCATGGCTTTCCAGATAAATGATGACCTGATAGATATAAATATAAACAAACCGGCTGATAAAGTAGGCAAACCAATAGGAAACGATGTAAGACAGGGCAACATAACGCTGCCTATCATATATGCATTAAGGGATAACAAAATCAATTCCGAAATAAAAAAACTACTAAAAAAGAAAGATTTTTCTGAAAATGATGCGGACAGGATATTAAAATTAATCAACGAATCTGAAGTTATTGAAATAGTAAGAAAAAAAGTATTTTATTATTTAATAGAAGCAAAGAGGATTGCCTCTGAAATAAAGGGCAGCGTAAGGCGAAACGGCCTGGTCGAAGTATGTGACTATCTTACGGGAACAATAGAAAGAAACTGAAAAAACTTATTATCAAAAGAGATTAAATGAATTTTTATTTTAAAACTTTTATTGATGTACTGAGTGTTACCATACCTATTTTTGTTGTAGTGGCGATAGGATATATTTTCAGGAAAACAGGTATAATTTCTGAAAAGGCAGTACCTGGCTTAAATAAGATAGCGTACTATCTTGGCCTGACGACTCTTATCTTCACAAGCATAGTAAAATATGATTTGAAAGAGATTTTTAATATCGGCATGGTTAAAACTCTTTATACTACTTTTGCAATTTTTATTGTCATTGTTTTTATCTCAGTTTATTTTCTTAAGGTTAAACGGAAGACAAAGGGAGCAATAGCTATATCCAGCTTCAGATGCAATATGGCATTCGTCGGGATACCGATTATCATATCTGCGTTCGGAGATATAGCCGGGGCAAAAAGCAGTATAATCATCGGATTTATGACTCCTGTGAATATTATATTTTCAATAATATTTTTAAGGATTCTTGGAGGACAGGATAATGAAAGGAAAAAATACGGGAAACTTTTTCTAAGCTTTTTGAAAGATCCTTTAGTTATTGCAGCAGTTGCGGGTATGCTTATTTCTTATTTCAGCATTCCTCTGCCTAAGGCATTTCTTGATATTTTAAATATTCTTGCAGGACTTGCGATTCCTCTTGCTCTTATAACAATAGGCGCCTCCTTTAAGATTTCCCATATAAAACTTAATTTTAAATTTTTGATATTAGTTTCTTTACTTAAACTGATAATAGAACCCTTTATCGCATTTTTAGTAGGCAGATACATATATGCAATAAATTCTATAGACATAATCATAACTGTAATCTTATTTGGAATGCCTCTTGCTGTTGCGGCATATATTATGGGCAGAGAATATGATTCCGATTCTGATTTTATTTCATCGGCATTGATTTTTTCGACAATAACTTCAGCACTGACAATAACTTTATGGCTTTTCTTTTTAAAGATATTTTTCAGAGTTGCTTAGAGGAACATGCATTAATATCAATACAGCATATTATAAATATAATAGCTTTCCATTACCTTCTTAATATAATTTTTTGTTTCATCATAAGTAATGCTTTCTATAAATTCATCTATATCCAGGCTTCCGTAGCTGTTTATCCATCTCTGCATTGCTCCGGGCCCACCGTTATAAGCTCCAAGAGCGTAATATTTGTTATTTCCGAAATTTTTTAACTGCTGTGAAATATAATAAGTTCCCATCATTATGCTTTTTTCAGGATCGTGCAGCATACTATTATCAAAATTACTTATGCCCAGCTGACTGGCAATATTTTTTCCTGTCGCCGGCATTATCTGCATAAGTCCCTGCGCTCCTGCATGTGAGCCTGCATCAGCTTTAAAGCGGGATTCTTCCCTTATTATTGCAAGAATAAAATTTTCATCTATCCCGTATGTATTAGCATACTTTTTAATATAATCTTTATAAGCAAAAGGATAAAAAAGATAATAGTAGTAATCTTTCTCTCTGCCTGTAAGCCCTGAAGACAATTTTTTATAATTTCTTTGAACCAGAAGTATGGAGTTTTCGTAATCCTTGCTCTTTAGGTACATTGTTGATATTTCCAGGATTTTTGAAAGATTTGCATCTATTTCTTCACCTGAAGCTTCTACCTCTGAAGCGGCACTATCAAAAAATTCAATAAATAATAATTCTTTTGCTTTGTTTATATGAGTCGCTTCTTCTTTTGAAAGGACTATCTGCGGCTCAAGGTACCCATATATTTCAGGGATTACTTCTGATATTTCAGGATTTTCCGGATCAAGCTCTTTGTTTATTGCGGGAAAATCAACGTTTATCCCAAGATTCTTCAGTGCGTTTGCTGACTCGAAACCATAATATGAAAAGGAATTTACTGAAAATACACTCTTGTATCCTTCAATGGCTTCCTGCTTCCTTCCAAGTTTCTCAAGACTTTTGGTTTTCCAGAAAAGGCTTTTTTCTTCAAGGGACGTGCCTTTAAAATGCTTAGACATGGCATCGAAAGTATAAAGCGAGCTATCGTACTCCTGAAGCCTGTACTGTATCCATCCAAGTTCCCAGTATGCATCTGATATTCTGTCACCTGAAGGATACTCGTCTATCATTCTCTGGTAATAAAATGCGGCATTTTGAAGGTCGCCGGCTATATAGTGTATCCTTCCCGCCCTATAAAGGGAGTCATCTGCAAAATTGCTGGAAGGAAAAATTTCAATAAGTTTTTTATATATATTTATAGCTCCGTCATAATCATCCAGATTGGTCAGGCATCTTCCGAGATAATAGAGGCTATCGTCTGCCAGGTCTTTAACAGGATATTTATCGTAGTTTTCCTGCAGGTAGTCTTTTGCTTTTTTATAATCATTCATGTTATAGAAACTCATACCTGTCCTGAAAAGGGTTTTGGAATAAATGTCCGGATATGATTTTTCCCAACTGCTGTTTTGAAGAATCTTATTAAAGGATTCAAGGGCAAGGTCGTAATAATAAATTTTAAAAAGCTTTTCCCCTCTTGAATACAATTCTGCAACAGTAGGTTCAAACTGCGGAAGCCCTTCAATATTTGCAAGGCGGTTTAGATTATCAAATGAATAAATCGCATATTCTGTTTCCGGATACTCAAGAAATATTTTTTTGAATACTGAATATGCTTCTTCAAGCTTTTTATTTTTTTCCATGCATACTCCCTGCTGGAAAAAGCCATAAGGGGTTAAAGAGGAATCAGGATATTCTTTTATATAAGCATTATATTCCTCCTCTGCAGCAACAAAATCTTCATCAAGGTAATATGAATCAGCCAGCTCAATAAGTGATTTCTCCCTGAATATGCTATCTTTGTAATTATTGATAATGAACTGATAATTTAACACGCTTAAATCATATTTTTCCTGGAGAAGCATGCTTTTTGCAATATAATACCTTATATGGTCTTCAAGGATTAAATATTTTGATTTTATCTTCTCAAGATAGTACTGTGCTTTTATATATTCTTTTGCTTCAAATGCTTCCACTCCCAGGATGAAATAATGTCTTTGCGTTTCAATATCATTAATATCTCCGCTATCTTCAGGTTCATTGCTATTGAATATGATTGTAGTAGTTGTGGTATCTGCATTTATTAATGTTGTCTGGGTGGTGCTGGCACTATCTGAATTGCTGGAAAGATTATCATTATTGATGCTGCTATCATTTTGCGGACTATCAGGAATTACCTGCGATTCTTCCTGGGAAGCGCTTAATTTATTTATTGTGCTGCATCCGGGTAATACCATCGATGAAATGGCAAAAATAAGTAAGAATAAAATAATTGAAATCTTTAATATGACATATTTTTTTAAGTACATAATCCAACTAAACAAATTTTATTTTTATAATTATAAGTCAGCTCCCGGTCATACCTGTGGAAGATAATATTTAATATTGTAAAGTATTAAATAGACATAATCAAACCAGTACTGAAGACAATATTGAAAAAGAAAAAATTACATATTAAAATTTAATATTAATTATTTTGCATTAATACAAAATTTATTTTTTTTGATTTATAATATAGCCATGGGATTCTGGAAAAAAACAAAAAAAATCGGGCTTGCCCTTAGCGGTGGCGGCGCAAGAGGGTTTGCCCATATCGGAGTGCTTGAAGTTCTTGAGCAGGAAGGCATAAGTATATCTGCTGTCTCCGGGACAAGCATGGGTTCAGTTGTCGGCTCACTTTATGCCTCCGGGATATCTGTAAAAGAAATACTTGAATTTATGGATTCCAATGACTGGAAAAGGTTTCTTATAAGTGCCAATTTTACGATTCCGAATCTTCCGGCAATAAATTCAAGGAAAGTAAACAGGGTTCTTTCAAGACTTCTTGGAGAAAAGACTTTTCAGGAATGCCGTATGCCTTTCTGTGCAGTAGCGGCTGATATCGTTAAAAAAGAAAAGGTTTTTCTCAAAGAAGGCAGCCTGATTGAAGCTGTGAGGGCTTCCATAGCGATACCTGGGATATTCGAGCCTCTGGTAAGAGATGGACAGATACTTATAGACGGAGGAGTCGTTGAACCAGTTCCCATAGATGCAGTAAGGACGATGGATGTAGATTTTGTCATCGCTGTAGCTCTGGAAAATCTTGAAAGAAAAGTAGTCCCTACGCCTAAAACATCCATATTTCATATCCTGGATGTTTCACTTGCCCTGATGGAAAAGGAAATTTATGATAAATATTTTCCAGGTGCCAATGTAATCATAAAACCTCACACCGGTGATTTTGGAGTTTTTGACTTTGGCAAGGCAGATGAAATAATAAATGCCGGCAGGATTGCAGCTAGGGATAAGATAGATGAGATTAAAAAAAAGATTTACTGATGTTTTTAAATATTCTTGATATGCGACTATTTTTTATTCAAAATCAAGAGAAAAGTCAATTGCTTTTGCAGAATTAGTCAGGGCACCTACTGATACGATATCTATTCCTGTTTTACAGATTTCTTCCAGAGTCTTGAGGCTGATACCTCCGGAAGCCTCGATGATGCATGTATTTCCAAGTATTTCCCTTATTTTTTTTACTGCATCTCTTAAATGTTTGCAATCCATATTGTCAAGCATAATAATGTCAGCCTTGCTTTTTATTGCCTGTTCCAGATCATCATCAGTCTTTACTTCTACTTCTATTTTTAAAGTATGAGGGACTTCAGAACGTATTTTTTCAATTGCTTTTGATACCCCTCCGCTGGCTATGATGTGATTATCTTTTATCATGACTCCATCAAAAAGACCGAACCTGTGATTAAAGCCACCGCCGCATCTGACAGCATATTTTTCCAGCAGCCTTAGATTGGGAAGAGTTTTTCTTGTTTCTGAAACCTTCACACCATAATCTGAAGCAATATCGGTAAATTTCCTGGTCAATGTTGCTATTCCTGAGAGATGGGAAATAAAGTTTAAGGCAATTCTTTCAGACTTTAAAACAGATATCGTTTTTCCATGAAAAGTACATATCTTTTCCTTATTCTTTATTTTTTCACCATCCTGCCTTAGTATTTTAAGGCTGGCTGAAGAATCAATTGTTTTAAAAATATATTCAGCAATCCCAATTCCGCAGAGTGTGGCTCCGTCTTTTTCTTTGCATATTATGAAACCATCGGAAATATTATTTTTATTGAAAATATATTTTGATGTTATATCACCATATGCGCCAAGGTCTTCAGCTATTGCGCTTTTAACAATATTTTCATAATCTTCTTTATATATATCAGCAATATTATTTTTCATTTTTACCTTCAGTTCACCGGCTCAAAGTAAATATCATTATTTTTCTGGATTATATGCTTTTTCCAGTTTTTATCATCAGTATCCGGAAAATCACATCTTTGATGTGTCCCCCTGCTTTCCTCTCTTAAAAGTGCAGGAATCAGAATAAGTCTTGCGACAAAAAACATATTTAAAAGTTCATTTACTTCTATGCTGGCATTATTATAAAGTGATTGGTTTTCAAGATTTTCATCTACAAAAGCAAGGACTTTCTCCAGCCTTTCTTTTTCCCTCAATATGCCGACCCTGTTAGTCATGAAATATCGTAATTTTGCCCGGATTTTGCTTATTTCCTCTTTTTTTACTGTTTCACCATAGAATTTTATTTCTTTTTTACGCTTTTTTTCTTTATTGCCTGATTCGTAGTAATTTTTTGCTTCTTTGAGTTCTTCTGAAGCAATTATCTCTTTAATGACTTTTTTAAAATCTTCAATTTCAGCACGGCTTTTTATATCTTTCTTCGATGATTGTTTGCTTTTGATATTATCCAGTATCTTATTATATATTCTTGTTCCAAAGACAAGGCCTTCCATCAGAGAATTGCTGGCCAGACGGTTTGCCCCGTGAGCTCCTGTTGCGGCTGTTTCCCCGCAGGCGAACATGCCCTTGATATTAGTTTCTCCGTCTAGCGTAGTCTTTATACCGCCATTTAGATAATGTGCTGCAGGCGATACTTTTATAAGGTCTTTTTTTAAATCAAGACCGTTTTCTTTTAATTTTTTTACTATATTCGGAAATCTTATATTAAGCAGATGCTTGTCGATGTGTGTGGCATCAAGCAGAACATAATCCTTTTTGCTTTCCTTCATTACCAGTGTCATTTCTTTTACCACTATGTCTCTTGGTGCAAGCTCTGCCAAAGGGTGCTTTCCGACCATAAAGCGTTTGCCGCTTATATCCCTTAAAAAAGCACCTTCACCTCTCAGGGCTTCAGTGATAAGAAAAAGTTCATTATCATTTGTTTTGAATACTGTTGGATGAAACTGTATGAATTCAATATCCTTTATTTCTGCCCCTGCCCTGTAACTCATTGCTATGCCGTCTCCCGTGCTTACTGCAGGATTTGTAGTTAACTCATAAAGCTGGCCTATGCCGCCAGTTGAAATAACAATATTTGCACATGGATGTATTTCAATTTTCCCAGTACTGGTATCAAGAACTACTACCCCGCATACGGAGTCATTGGCAACCAGGATATCAAGAACAAAGTTTTCGGGGTAAAATTCAATATTATTAATTTTTTTTGAATAGATTATTAATTTTTTTTCAATTTCCTCGCCCGTGGCATCTCCTCCAGCATGAAGAACCCTGGGACTTGAATGTCCGCCTTCAAGAGTCAGCCCAATTTCTCCATTAGCTATATCAAAAGTGACACCATCTTCAATGAGGTCTTCAATCATCTGGGGAGCGCTCTTCACAAGTGTCTCTACAGCTTTGCTGTCGCACAATCCCTGTCCAGAGGTTATAGTGTCCTCATAATGTTTTTTCCAATTATCAGGACCTTTTATTGCAGCCGCAATTCCTCCCTGTGCATACCAGGTATTTGATTCGGATAGCGAGCTCTTTGTAAATATCTTTAATTTTATATGATTTGAAAGCCTAATTGCAGTAGATAAACCTGCAATTCCGCTGCCGATTATAATGCAGTCTGAAAAATCGTGTATCCTTTCAAAATATGAAGGATCTATCAGAAAGCGAGGGAATGTTTTTTTTATTTCCACTTTTTTATCCTGTAAACTCAGTCATTTTTTCAAGAGAAGTCCTGGCTTTTTCGATTATTTCATCAGACAGGTTTATTTCATATATATTATCTTCCAGGGACCACATTATTTTTTCCAGATTTATAAGTTTCATATTGGGGCAAATGGTATTTTTTTGGGCTGGATAGAATATTTTCTTAGGATTGAGTTTTTGCAATCTATGTATAATTCCTATTTCAGTGCCAATAATAAATTCATTATTCGAAGATTCCTGGACATGTCTGAGCATTCCTCCGGTGCTTAAGACTTTATCCGCAATTTCGGTAACCTCTGGCGTACACTCAGGATGCACAAGTATTTCAGCGCCAAGGTGCTCCTTTTTAAGCTGTATCAGCATCTTTGCGTTTATCATTACATGAGTCGGGCAATATCCTCTCCAGAGAATCATTTTTCTTCCGGTCTGGCTCATCACATAAGTGCCTAAATATTTATCGGGAATAAAAATTATTTCTTTATCTTCAGGAATCGAACTAACCACTTTGACTGCATTTGCACTGGTACAGCAGATATCAACAAGTGCCTTTACTTCTGCTGTTGAATTAACATAGCATACTATTACAGCATCCGGATGTTCTTCCCTGAGTTTTTTAACATCTTTTGCATTAATCATATCTGCCATCGGACATCCGGCCCCGTTATCAGGCAGAAGGACTTTTTTGCCAGGATTCAGTATTTTTGCTGTTTCCGCCATAAATTTTACACCGCAGAACACAATAGTGCTTTTTTTTACCTCTGAAGCCTTTATGCTTAACTCTAAAGAATCTCCGACAAAATCGGCTATATCCTGCACTTCGCCAATCTGGTAATTGTGAGCAAGTATTACTGCATCATTTTCTTTCCGAAGCTTGTTTATGTTTTCTATAAGTTCTATGCTTTTGTTCATTTTGATTATTCCACAATAATATATTGAAAATTATTATTTTTAACTGCCTTACAGCCAGCCTTATGCCTAAGATGCGATTTACAGAAAATCAGTACAAATAAAATAATGTGCTCTTATTTTAAAATATAAATTAAAAAAAATAAAACATAACTATAAAATGAGTTATTTAAATAAAAATAACAAGACTTATATAATCAATATACTTGATATTTTAAAAATCTTCTTTTAATGTTATAAATCTATATTCTGGTTCATATTTTTAATAATTGTGATTGATTTATTTTAAATATTAATCTTATATAGATTTTAATAAATATAAATTATCATATTTATTTAAAGTTGAATTTTAAGGGGAAATTTTGAAACTGATTATTAGCGAAAAAGAAATAGCGGCAAGAAGAATAGCACAGATTCTTTCAGACAATAATGCAAAAGAAGAAAAGGTATATAGCGTACCGGTTCATTCTTTTTCCTATAGAGGTACAGACTTCAAATCCATAGGCCTGAAGGGGCATATACTTCAGGTTGAGTTTCCCCCCGAGTACACGAACTGGATAAAAGTACCCCCGCAGGAACTTATTGATGCCAGCCTTGAGAAGAAGCCGATTGAAAAAAGAATAATCCAGGCTTTGAATAAAATTTCAGCAGATGCGGAAAGCATAATAATCGCAACTGACTTTGACAGGGAAGGAGAATTAATAGGTTATGATGCCTATGACCTTCTAAGAAATAAATATGGAGAGATACCTGTTAAGAGGGCGAGATTTTCTGCGATAACGCAAAAAGATATAAATAATGCTTTTTCAAACTTGGAGAAGCTTGATTTAAACCTTGCTTTTGCAGGAATGGCCAGGCAGGATATAGATCTGATATGGGGGGCTGTCCTTACCAGGTTTATTTCACTTTCATCATTCCAGCTGCGGGAAAAATTTCTTTCAGTGGGAAGGGTGCAGACACCTACCCTTGCAATTCTGGTTGAAAGAGAACTGGAGATAAAAAATTTTATTTCTGTACCTTACTGGCAGATAAAAACAGTACTCAAGAACCGTAATGGAGAAAAATTTGATTCTTTTTATTACAAAAAGAAGATACTGGATGAAAATGAAGCGCAGAAGATATTTGAGAAAATCAAAGATAAAGGCACTGTTTCATCTATAAAAGAAGTTAACAGAGCCATAAAGCCGCCGACGCCTCTAAACACTACGGCGCTTATAGTTGCAGCAAGCTCTATAGGGTTTTCTGCACAAAAAACAATAAATATAGCAGAAAATCTTTATATAAACGGTTTTATTAGCTATCCAAGGACAGATAATACCGTGTATCCTTCATCAATTGATTTAAAGGAAACTGTTTTAAATCTGAAAAGTAATAATGATTTCAGCAATATGATAGAGGCTGTTATCTCCCAAAAAAATTTAAAGCCGACCAGGGGTGCAAGGAAAACCACCGATCATCCGCCGATTTACCCCGTATCAGCAGCAAATAAAAATGAATTAAGAGATGATGAGTGGAAGCTATATGAGCTTATAGCCAGAAGATTTGCCTGCACTCTTTTGCCTGAAGCATCGGTAAAGAATATGGCAGTAAATATTGATATAAACGGTTTGAAATTTATTGCAAACGGTTCGACAATGCTTAGTGAAGGATGGACAAAGTTTTATCCTTATTACAAACATATTGAAATTTCCTTGCCGGATATTAAACAAGATGAAGAGCTTGAGGTATTCAAAAAAGAAATAAATGCTAAAAAAACAAAACCACCGGCAAGATATACCCAGGGAAGGCTTGTAGAGAAAATGGAAGAAGCAAATCTGGGAACAAAGGCAACAAGGCATTCTATCATACAGAATCTTATAAGCAGGGGATATGTAAAAGGTAATCCTCTTGAAGCTACAAACAAAGCAATTGCAGTGATAAGTGCTTTGAAGGATTATGCATCAAGGATTACAACTCCGGAAATGACATCTGAACTTGAAACAGATATGGATGCTATAGCCAAAGGTGAATTTAAAAAGGCAGAAGTCGTTGATATATCAAGAAATAGG
Organism: Actinomycetota bacterium; assembly: GCA_028695395.1. Taxonomy (GTDB): domain Bacteria; phylum Actinomycetota; class Humimicrobiia; order Humimicrobiales; family Humimicrobiaceae; genus Humimicrobium. Next base: position 18,265 of record JAQVJB010000001.1, read on the forward strand.
CTAAGAGAAATAATGAAAATCCTTATTGACAAGAAAAAGGAAATAGGAAAAGCAATAAAGGATGGAATAAAGGATGACGAAATAGTAGGCAAGTGCCAGTCCCCGGACTGTGACGGCAATCTTATAATAAGGGTATCAAATAAAACAAGGAAAAAATTCATAGGCTGTTCGAATTACCCTAAATGTACCCAGTCTTTTTCAATGCCGCAGAACGGTCTTGTGCTGACCACTGATTCTGTTTGCAAGACCTGCAGCTTTCCTATAATAAGGATAATAAGAAAAGGAAGAAAACCCTGGGATTTATGTATAAATCCGGAGTGCCCGTCAAAAAATGAAAATTATAAAAATAACAAAAATAAAAAGTCAGATAAAAAAACTGATTAAAACAGCAAGTTTTAATCTACCCCAGGATATTATCGAATCTATTATGCAGGCTTGTTCTGCTGAAAAAAATATTACTGCCAGAAAAATACTTAAACTCATTTTAAAGAATTCAGAAACTGCTGCAAAAAAGAAGATACCGCTATGCCAGGACTGTGGAAGTGTTTATATAGATATCCTTATTGGAGACAATGTCTGTATAGAAAATTTTTCACTTTTGCAGGATTTGGCAGACCAGGCAGTTTCAGAAGCATACGCTGAGAATTATTTGCGCAAATCTATTGTCTCCGACCCTCTTTTCAGAAGAGCAAATACAAATGAAAATACGCCGGCTTATTTAAGCGTATTGCCTGTTTGCGGTTTGCAAGGTCTTGAGATAAATATATCCCTGAAAGGGGGCGGAAGTGAAAATTGTACATTCCTTTATACCCTAAATCCTTCAGACGGGAAAGATTTAATAATCAATCATGTTGTCGAAGCAGTAAGAAAAAATGTAACAAAAGCGTGCCCTCCAGTAATTATAGGGATAGGTATTGGAGCAACATCCTCTAAAGTAAGTGAACTTGCGAGGAAAGCTGCTTTTAGGAATCTTAAATTACGAAATAGCGACGAAAAGTATAAAGCTCTGGAAAATATTATTCTTGAGAAGGTAAATAAAACCGGTATAGGTCCTTCAGGCCTGGGTGGAATTACTACTGCCCTTGCTGTAAATATAGAATACATGCCTTGCCATATGGCTACATTACCGGTAGCTGTATCATTTGCATGTCACTCTCTCCGAAGGGCAAGTTCAAAAATATTGTTTCCCTGAAGGTCGTAAGCTACAAAAAGAGGGAAATCTTTGATTTCAATTTCAAAAAGAGCTTCAGGTCCAAGGTCATGATATGCAATCTCTTTTATCTCTTTTATCTTAGAAGCCAGAATAGCAGAAATGCCGCCTGGGGCAATAAAATAAATGCATTTATATCTTTTAAGCAACTCTCTTGCATATCTGCTTCTGTCACCCTTTCCTATGATTCCCTTTAGCCCTTTTTTTAACAGGGGCTCGGTCAAATTGTCCATTCTTGCACTTGTAGTAGGGCCTACAGCTCCGCTTTTTCTTCCTGGTGGAACAGGAGAAGGACCTACATAAAAAATCACTGAGCCGTTTAGTTCAAATGGAAGATTTTCATTATTTTCTATGCTCTTGATGATTTTTTTATGAGCAGCATCTCTTGCACCATATATAATGCCGCTTAAAAGAATCTCATCTCCAGCTTTTAGAGAGAGGATATTTTTTTCCGTTAAGGGTGTTTTAAGTTTAAACTGGGTCATTATTATCTGCCAATACTTATTTCCTAAAATGATTTTTAAAAATCAAAACTTATCCTGCTTATTCTTTTTAAAATAATTATCATAGCTGTATAGAGGTTTGGACCTGCGGTTTTCATTTTTTTTTCTAGTTGCATTCAGCACTATGGCAACTATCAGGAATAGTATAAATAATAATACTATCCCCAGCAATACCAGCAGGAAGTATGAGAGTAATTTCTTTTTTTCCCCCTCGACGCTGATAAATCGCTGTTCCCCATATTTAATATCCCAAACTGCTATCCTATTATCACCTGTAAAATCAGAATTGCTCTTTAAGACATTGAAAGGAAATTTTATCTGGTATGTGATTTTCAGAATTTCTCTATCAGTTTTAATAATACTGTCCAGGCGGTATAAATCTGAATTTACCCCCCCTGACTTGAGTACTGATTCATCGATTTTCATATCCACAAAATCTTCAAAAGAATATTTTGTGGAAAAGAATGATTCCTCTTTTTCTATCTTGGCATAAAATCTGTTAGGAGGATTCTCTGAAAAGTTATCTATTGATACATGGGATAAAAAATTAATGTCTTCAAAATCAATTGTTGAGGTAAAATGGGTATAACCATCGCTTTCAGAGGTAGTTATTTCCCCTTCAGGAAGCGAATCGAAGATTTTATCAAAAAGAGGCTTGTCTTTACCAAGAGCAACTTCACCTTTTTTGATATATTCTGTTTTAACAGCAATATCTACTATTCTCTTGCCTGAAAAATCACTATTGACTTCGGTATAGATATCAAGAATTGTTTTATCGCAGGAAACAAGTAAAAGCATAATGAAGACAAGCAATAAGACCAATAGGAGAAATTTAAATTTTAGTGAACCTGGCTTTATCATCATACAAAGAGATTATCTAATTTTTTAAATTATAGTTTAAAAAATGAAATATAAAAATCAATATACCAGAATATGTTAAATTTATTAATTTTTTATATCTTTTTTAATAAAAAAAAGAAAAAAATAAATTAAAATTAAAATGATATAATAAAAATTTAAGTTAATAGAAATAAAAATACCAGAAAAGATTTTTTAAAAAAGCTAGCATATTAATTATGGAATCAGAAAAAAAGGTTAATAAAAAAGGACTTCTTATAGCAATTGAAGGTGTAGATTCAAGCGGGAAAGCTACTCAGACTAAAATATTGTATGAAAATATGAAAAAAGAAGGCAAAAAAGTTATGATGGTAGAATTCCCTGACTATAAAAGCGATTCATCTGCTCTTATAAAAATGTACCTTAAGGGGGATTTTGGAAAAAATCCCAAAGAAGTTAACCCGTATGCTGCATCTATCTTTTTTGCATCAGACAGATTTGCTTCATTCAATACTACATGGAAAAAATTCTATGAAGGGGGAGGGGTAATTGTTTGTGACAGATATGTCACCTCTAATATGATTTATCAGGCAGCCAAATTCAAAGATGGCAGGGAAAGAGAGGATTACCTTGACTGGCTTACGGATCTGGAGTTTGGCAAGTTAAAACTTCCTGTTCCAGATATTGTGGTTTTTTTGGATATTCCTCCCAGTTATTGTTCGCATCTTATAAAAAACAGGATGAACAAGATTACAGGCGAAAAAGAAAAAGATATTCATGAAAAAAATGAAGGATATATGAAAAGAACTTATGAGGCAGCTTTACTTGTTGCCCGAAGATATAAATGGAAGATTTTAAACTGTATTGAGAATGGCCAGATGATGTCTATTGAAAAAATCAGCAGCCTTATAAAAAGACTTGCAGATGAAGCTTTAGCAAAAACTGATTTTCAGAACAAATAAAGAAAGTGAAACATTTTGGAAATAAAGGATATTGAATTCCTTGATAATCATAATAGGGAGAATATTTTAAATATAAAACTTCTGAACCATAGCTTGGAAAAGAAAAATATTGCGCATGCTTTTCTTTTCAGCGGCACTAATTCGGACGGACTTTTAAATATAGCTCTTTTACTTTCTTGCGGCATTTTCTGCAATGATGGCGGATGTTTGAGATGCAAGGTTTGTAAGAACGTTTTAAATCTAAAGCACGCAGACTTGTTTTTACTAAAACCCTCAGGAGCATCTTTGAGCGCAGAAGAATTCAGAAAAGATTTTGAACAGAAAATAAATAAGAAAGCTACAAACAGCCTGCACAGGATTACAATAATTCAGGAATGCGAAACCATGACCGCAGGGATAGCAGACCGGTTCCTGAAGATACTTGAAGATCCTCCTGGCGAAGATTTGATTTTTATTTTACTATCCGAAAATCTTGGTGCAATAAGAAAAACAATCAAATCCAGATGCCAGGTACTTAACTGGCATTTTAATTCTGATTTTTCAAGCGAATACACTTTCAAGCTTGAAGAAGCTGCTTCTGGTACGGAAGTTCTTTTAATGAAGATAATCAGCAGAAAAGCGGATATAGAGGATGTTCTTGATTTCAGCTCAGGGATTGACGAAATGATAAATAAGCTTTCTGTAGAAATGAATGAAAGGCATAAAAAAGAAATAAGCTTCATAAAAAAAAGCGGAATGGATGAAGAATATATTTCGCGGCTGCTTAAAGATGCGGAAGAATCGCACAAGAGAGAGAAAAAGAAGTTTTCAAATTTAATAATTGCGCATGTTTTTGATATAATTTCTGCTTATGTTGAAGATATTATGGTGATAATGTCAGGTTTTGGAGATAAATTCCTTAACAGGAAAAATAATTATGAAGTAATATATAAAAACTATTGCGACAATATGAAAGATAATAGAATATCAAGATTTAATGATATTCAGAGTAAGATTGCATTAAACAGGAAATCTTTGACAGAAAATATAAATTATGAAATAGCACTTGACAGGATTCTTGCAGAACTTGTCTTTGCATAAATATTAGAGAGGTGTTTTTATGGCTTCTATAGTGGGAACCATATTCAGGAGAAATGGTAATGTTTACTATCTTGATTGTTCGGACATAATTTTTACTGTGGGTGATAAAGTAATCTGCAGGCTTGAAGAAGTTATTGAGATAGGTGAAATAGTTAGTGTTTCAAACAGGATAAGCGAGGATATAATCCCCAGCGCTACAAAGAAGATAATCAGAAAGGCAACATATTACGATATGTCTGTAGATGAACTCAACAAGGCGAAGGAAGCAGAAGGTTATAAAAAGTTTGAAGAACTTTCAAAAAAATATAATCTCCCAATGAAACTTGTAGATGTGCACATTATTTTCGATAAGAGCAAAATGATATTTTATTTTACTTCGGAAAAAAGGGTGGATTTTCGCGAGATGGTGAAAGAGCTTGCTTCTTATTTTAAAATGAGGATAGAGCTAAGGCAGATAGGCGTAAGGGATGAAGCGAAAATCGTAGGCGGTCTGGGGCCTTGCGGAATGAATCTTTGCTGTAAAAGTTTTTTAACTGATTTTGAATCAATTTCAATCAAAATGGCAAAAGACCAGAATCTACCTTTAAATCCGCTTAAAATCTCAGGGATATGCGGTAGATTGATGTGCTGTCTTAAGTACGAATATGAAAGCTATAGGGATTTTGTCGATAATGCCCCTGAAAGAGGTATGCCGGTAAAATGCAGTTATGGAAAAGGGTTTATTTGCGGTTATGAACCCTTAAAATCGAATGTAATAGTTGAATTTGAAAATGAAACCAGAGTAAGCATGCCGTTGGATGAGATAGAAATAGACACAGAAAGAAAAATGGAAATTCCTGAAACGGAAGAAAATCCAGACACTTTGCCGGATTCATTTGAAGATAGTTATCCTGAATAAAGCTTACAGGAAAAATTATAAATATTTTTAACTATATTTGCCGATGTAGCTCAACTGGCAGAGCAACTCATTCGTAATGAGTAGGTTACCGGTTCAATTCCGGTCATCGGCTCCATATATATTGTTATTTTATTATTTGTTTTTTATTATTTAAATTATTTTATTTTGAAAGAGGTAATATTGCTTCTGAACCATTTGAAGGAAAGATTCATTAAGGATATAACAATGCTATTCCCTGAGATAAAGAATCTGGGGGAAGATTCGTGTGAAAAAGTTCTCTCTTCCATAAGCCTTGAGGAACCGAAAAACCGTGAATTTGGAGATCTCACAACTAATGCTGCTATGGTACTTGCTTCTAAAGTCAGGAAGAAACCAGCAGATCTGGCAATTCTTATCAAAGATAAGATTCTTTATAAATATGAAGAAATTAAAGATGTAAGCGTGGCTGGCCCGGGATTTTTAAATATTAAATTAAAGGATTCATTTATTATTGAAAAAATACTCGATGTTTTCGAAAAACATGACAGTTATGGAAGCAATGATTTAGCAAAAGGGACGAAAATACAGATTGAATATGTAAGTTCCAACCCTACGGGCAATCTTCATATAGGACATGGTCGATGGGGGGTAATGGGAGATATACTTTCAAACATTTACTCATTAAATGGATTCGATGTCTGCAGAGAATATTATGTAAATGATTATGGCACTCAGGCAAAAATATTTTCCGAGTGTGTCAAGTCCGTTTATCTTGAGAAGTTCGATATGAAATATCCCTATCCCGAAGAAGGATATCCCAGGGATACAGTCTCAAATGTAGCAGATATCTTATTTGAAAAATTTGCTGATACTTTCATCAAAAACAAAAAAACTCTGGAATTTGATGACATTTCTTTTTCTAAAAATGCTATCGGGATAATGGTATCTTTTATATCTGATACTTTAAAGTCTATAGGGGTAGAGTTTGATGTATGGTTTTTCGAAAGCTCTCTTTACGGGGAAGGTTCATTTGAAAAGACTCTTGATTTTCTTAAAAAAAGAAAGCTCACATATGAAAAAGAAGAAGCTCTGTGGTTTAAATCAACTGCTTTTGGAGACGATAAAGACAGAGTAATAATCAGGAAAGATGGAAATCCGACTTATTTTGCTTCAGATATCATGTACCTTATGAATAAAAAAGAAAGAGCATTCGAGTATCTTCTCTATATACTTGGAGCAGATCATCACGGGTATATATCCAGGCTTAAGGCAATTGCAAGTTCTATAGGAATGGACAGCAAGAAAGTTTCTATTGTCATAGGACAGCTTGTTAGAATTGTAGAGGGAAGAGAAGTACAAAAAATGTCTAGAAGGAAAGGCAAAGGTTTTACGCTTGATGATCTTGTATCGGAGGTCGGCAAAGATGCAGTAAGATATTTCTTTTCAATGAATTCTTTTGATACGCATCTTGATTTCGATATAAGCCTTGCAAAGAAAAAATCAAGTCAGAATCCGGTTTTTTATGTGCAATATGCTTTTGCAAGAGTCGGGAGCATAATCAGAAAAGCAGGCGAAAGCAGGCCTGGCAATATCGATGCAGATTTTATTTCCAGCATGGATGATTATGACTCACAAGCTTTCAAAGACTTTTTATTACGAATAGATAGAAATGATTTCAAGAATTCAAGTGAACGGAATCTTGCATGGACCATCCTGCTTTTACCTGATAATGTAAGAGATGCCTGCAAAAGCGATGCACCATATTTTATAAACCAGTATCTTTACAGGCTTGCAAGTGAATTTCATTATTTTTATAAACATAATAAGATAATTAGCAAAGATAAAGTAAATATAAAAAGATTATTGCTTGCGCTTGCCGCAAGACTTGTTTTAAAGAAAGGCCTGGCAATCCTTGGAGTGTCAGCACCTGAAAGAATGTGAGAATTAAAGGTTTTCGGAAAGGAATTTAAATGCTTTTACCACTTACAGTAAGAAAAAATAATTTAGATCATCTTGAAATAGGCGGTATTGATTTTAAGAAGCTTGCTGAAAAATATGACACTCCTCTTTACGTAGTGGATATCAAAACTGTTCAGAATCAATGCAGGGATTATATTAAAAATTTCATAAATGATATTTTTGATACCGAAATCATATATGCTTCCAAGGCTTTTAACTGTATTGCCATGTGCCAGCTTATAAATTCAGAGGGATTGTCCATAGATGTATCCACAGGGGGCGAATTATTTATTGCTTTAAAGAGCGGATTTAAACCTTCAAAGATATATTTTCACGGAAATAATAAATCAGAGAAGGAAATAGAATTCGGAGTTGCTGAAAAAGTCGGTTGTTTTATTGTTGATAATTTTGAAGAAATAGATATTCTTGATAAAATTGCAGCCCAAAAAGGTGTCATACAAAAGATAATGATCAGGATAACTCCGGGCATACATGCTTCCACTCATGAATATATCCAGACAGGCAAGGAAAAATCCAAATTCGGATTTAATGTCAATGGCGGTGTTGCCATGGAAGCTGTGAAAAAAATAATCACTAAAAAAAATCTAAAGCTTTCAGGAATTCATTCCCATATAGGTTCCCAGATATTTAATATCGAGCCATATGAAAAACTTGTTTCAGTGCAGTTAAATTTTATATCCCGGGTGCTTAAAGAGACAGGGCATCTTATGGATGAAATAAATATAGGTGGCGGTCTTGGAGTAAAGTATCTGAAGGACGACAATACGTCTTCAATCGCTGAATTTGCCGAGCTTGTAAAAAATTCTGTTTCAAAATATGCTTCAAAATATAATGTCAAAATAAAAAAACTAATGCTTGAACCAGGCAGGTCGATAATCGGCAATGCGGGTATTGCAATATATAGAATAGGAGTAAAAAAGCAAATCCCGGGCGTGCATAATTATATTTCAGTTGACGGGGGAATGAGTGATAATATAAGGCCTGTTCTTTACGGGGCAAAATACAGTTTGTTTGTTGCCAATAAAATGAGCATAATGGAAGAATCAGATGATAATCAGAAATGGGAAAAATATACTATTGTAGGCAAGCACTGCGAAAGCGGTGATATTCTTATAGAGGAAATATCTTTGCCTGATCTTGAGGTTGGAGACTATATTGTGCTCCCGACAACAGGAGCTTACTGTTTTTCAATGTCAAGCAATTATAATGGCCAGCCGCGTCCTGCAGTGATAGCGGTCAGCGATAAGAAGGAGCAGGTCTGGATTGTGCGTGAAAGTTATGAAGATTTAATTAAAAATCATAAGAAGTTGGTTTGAAATGAAAAATTCAAATGAAAATATTGTAAATATTGGAATAATAGGCTTGGGATATATAGGGACAGGGGTTTTTAAATTAATTGAGAGCCAGAAAACCTATATTGCCCAGAAAACGGGGAAAATCCTTAAAATTGTAAAAGCAGCCGATAAAGAGATTAATAAAAGGTCAGTTCCTTTTATGGAATACTATGAAGGCAAAGTTGTTTTTACTGATAAAGTCGACGATGTGATAAATGATGAGGAAATAGATATAGTGGTCGAACTTGTAGGAGGCATTGAGCCTGCTTACGATTATGTATTAAGGTCATTAAATAAAGGGAAATATGTTGTGACTGCAAATAAAGACCTTATTGCAAATAAGGGTGAAAGTCTTTTTAAAGCAGCTGAGGAAAATAATGTGGATATATTATTTGAAGCCAGTGTTGGCGGAGGCATTCCCATTATAGGTCCCATGAAGACTTCTCTGGCAGCAAATAATATCAATAAAATTGTCGGCATCGTCAACGGTACGACTAATTATATTCTTACAAGAATGCAAAAAGACGAGCTAAGCTTTCATGAGGCTTTAAAGATTGCACAGGATCTCGGATTTGCAGAAAAAGTAAATCCTGATGCTGATATTGAAGGAAACGACGCTGCATGCAAGCTTGCAATCCTTTCTTCAATAGCTTTTAATTCCAGGGTTACTTTTAAGGATGTTTATAAAGAAGGAATAAAAATGGTAACGCTTGACGATATTAAATTTGCTGATGATCTGGGATACACGATAAAGCTTCTGGCTATCGGGAGCAATGAAGGAAATTCTGTATGTGTAAGAGTTCACCCTGCACTTGTTCCAAAAGAACATATATTATCATCGATAAATTATGCTAATAATGCTGTTTACCTTTACGGTAATTTTGTCGGTGAAGTCATGAGCTACGGGCTGGGCGCAGGAGACAGGCCGACAGCAAGTTCAGTTGTAGGTGATATAATACAAGTTGCAAAAAACCTTGACCGCCGCAGGAAAAGACCTGTATTCGGATGTACGTGTTTTATACAAAAAGAAATAAAGCCTATCGAAGAAATAAATAATAAATTTTACGCTCTTATTGAAGTCAGGGATCAGCCTGGCGTTCTTGCAAAGATAGCCTCTGTGTTTGGCAAAAATAACGTATCTATCGAGTCGATGATACAAAAACAGACAACAGAAAGCGGTTCTGCACAGATTGTATTTATAACCCACAGGGTGCTTAATAAGAATATGAATAAATCCATTAAGGAAATTAAAAAACTTGATGTTGTAAGCAAAGTGCTTAATATGATAAGGGTGGAAGATCTTGGCTGATATTTAATTATCGCTTAAATAAGCTAAAAGGAATTATTTCGTTAAAAACCATCCAGAAAAATTTTTTATAGAAAAGGAAATATAAAATGACAGTTAGATTTGAAGGGATAATCGAAAGATACCGCAATTTTCTTCCAGTTGATAAAAACACACCGGTGGTAAGTTTAAATGAAGGATTTACCCCTTTGATAAGATCACAATATTTTTCAGAAAAATATAATGCGGAAATATACTTCAAATTTGAAGGGCTAAATCCTACAGGTTCTTTTAAAGACCGGGGAATGACCATGGCCATAAGCAAGGCAAAAGAAGCCGGGTCAAAAGCTGTCATGTGCGCCTCAACCGGCAATACTTCAGCATCTGCTGCTGCTTACGCAAGAAGAGGCAGTATGAGGTGCATCGTGATTATCCCTGAAGGAAAAATAGCTCTGGGCAAGCTTGCACAGGCAATGATTCACGGTGCAGAAGTGCTTGCAATCGAAGGGAATTTTGATGATGCTCTTGATGTCGTAAGATATATAACTTCTAATTTTGACATAGCCCTTGTCAACTCGATCAACCCTTATAGGATTGAAGGGCAGAAAACAGCAGCTTTCGAGATATGCGACTGGCTTGGCGATGCTCCTGATTTTGTTTTTATACCGGTAGGCAATGCGGGGAATATAACTTCTTACTGGAAAGGTTTTACAGAGTATAAAGAAAGGGGCCTATCAAAAAAACTTCCGTCTATGATAGGCTTTCAGGCTGAAGGTGCTGCTCCTATAGTCAGGAAACATATAATTGAGAAACCGGAGACAATTGCAACAGCCATACGCATAGGAAATCCTGCAAGGTGGAAAGAAGCCGAGGATGCTGCCTGCCAGTCCAATGGTTTTATAGACATGGTTTCCGACACACAGATACTTGATGCGTATAAGGCCCTGGCACTGAATGAAGGGATTTTTTGCGAGCCTGCATCAGCAGCCTGCGTGGCCGGGCTTATCCAGGTTGCAGAAAAAGACAAGAATTTCATTTCAGAAAAACGGATTGTGTGCATACTTACAGGGCATGGCTTAAAAGATCCGGATACAGCGGTATCAAGCTCTGATGAAATAATCAAGGTTAAAAAAGATTATAATCAAATACAGAAAATACTTTCATTATGAATGAAAATAAAATGATTGCCAAAGCCAGGACTTATGCAACGGCTGCGAACCTTGGACCTGGTTATGATTGTGCAGGGATGGCTCTTGGCCTTTATAATGAACATGAAGTCTATGAAAATCCGGAAAATAAAGATTGCGTATTTATAGAAGGCAATGATAAGCACAGAATTGCAACTGACGGCAATAATCTTATTTGTGCTGCAATAAGAAAAACATATGAGATAAAAACTGGTAAAAAATTTAAAGATTTAAAGAAGAATTTTAAAATAATCTGCCGCATAGGTGTGCCTGTTGAAAGAGGTCTTGGAAGCAGCTCGACCGCTGTTGTAGCCGGTCTTCTTATTGCTGATAAGGTTTTTGGTTTTAAATTATCACAGAAAGAGCTTTTAAATATAGGACTTGAGATTGAACCGCATCCTGATAATCTTGCACCGTGCATCTCCGGTGGTCTTGTTATATGCTACAGGAACAGGAAAAATGAGGTAGATTTTAAAAAGATTAAGACAAGCAACAGCTTTAAAATACTGCTGGTAATCCCTGATTATAAAGTCAATACCAATGAAGCCAGGAAACTGATTCCTGATTCTTTCCCAAAAGAAGACGTTATAGCCAATATTTCAAATTTTGCATTGCTGATAAATAGTTTTGTATCAGGTGATTTTAAAAATGCGGCAGATTTTATAAATGACAGATTGCATCAGCCGTACAGAAGGTCAGTATATCCTGTTTCAATGGCTATTGTGGAAGAACTTAATAATAAAATAGGTCTTCCGTCTGCAATAGGAGGTTCCGGTCCTACGGTCTTTTCAATAATTCCGGATAATAAAGTTCAAGATGCTGCTGAGTATGTAGAAGAAACTCTGAAAGTAAAATATCCGGATTTTGATTATAAGTTTACTTCAATAAGTGATAAAGGCAGTTATTGTTATTGAAAAGACTATTCTTAATTTAATAAAAAAAATCTAAACAATAAAAATGGATTATATACTTGGAGTTGACGGAGGCGGAACAAAAACCTTAGCTGCAGCAGCAGATACGAATGGAAAAATCCTTGCTGAATTACAATTCGGTTCTTCAAATTTTAAAAGTTCCGGCTTTGAAAGAGCAAAGTCAACCTATACAAAAGGCATTCTTTCCATAATCAGGAAACTAAAGAAGTCCTTTAGCGATCAAAATCCTTTTTTTAAAAGTGCCTGCATAGGCCTGGCTGGATTAAATACTGCTTATGACCGCAAGATGTTTAATGAACTGATATTAAATGATGATTTAAAGCCGGTTATGGATACCGGCAGCGCCCTGCTTGTAAATGATACCGTGATAGGCCTTGCAGCCGGCTCAATGAAAGAAAACAGGGTAATCATTATTGCTGGAACAGGGTCTAATTGTTATGGGGAAAATGCAGAAGGAATGCATGCAAAAGCTAATGGATGGGACCACATATTAGGAGATGAGGGAAGCGGTTTTTCAATGGGGATACATACTTTAAGGGCAGTCATGAGGGCATATGACGGCAGAGGTCCCAAAACTTTGCTTACGAAGAATGTTTTTGATTATTTAAGATTAAAGGATATCGATGAGCTCAATATGTGGACATACGACACTGAATTTTCAAAAGATCGTTTTGCTTCACTATCTTTGGTTCTTTGCAATACTGCTGAAATGGGAGACAGGGTTGCAATTAAAATATTAAAGAAGGAAGCTTTGGAAGTAATCATTAATATTAAAACCGTTGTTAAAAAACTAAAACTTGAAAATGAGGATTTTGATCTTGTTTTTGTTGGCAATAATTTCAAGTGCAAAGAATATTTCACTGATATTATTATGGAAAAATTAAAAAAGGATTTTCCATTTATTAATTTTTTACCACTTACAAACAGGCCCGTTGAAGGTGCAGTCCGTCTGGCAGTCAAAAATATAAAACAAAGCGAAAGGTTTAAGAAATGAAATGGAAATTGCTTGAACCAGTAAAAATAGGAGATAAAGTTTCTAAAAACAGAATAGTAATGGCTCCTATGGAAACAAGGATGAGTACTATTTATGGTGATATAACGCAGAATATGCTTGATTACTATTCTGAGAGAGCAAAAGGCGGAGCAGGAATTATAATAGTTGAAAATACTTTTGTTGATAATAAAGCAAGCCGCTCATCGCTTAGTTCTTCCGGCCTTTACTCCGACCATCTAATTGCAGGAAAGAATCTCCTTGCGGAAGCTATCCAGCAGGAAAATGCGATTGCGATAATACAGCTAAGCCATGGGGGAAGGCAGGCAAGAGAAGGCTCTACATGTTATGATGCAGTTGCTCCTTCTTCAGTAATGTGCAGTGTTACGCAAAGAGTGCCGAAAGAGCTTACAATTAAAGAAATAATAGAAATAGAAGATGCCTTTGCCGATGCAGCTCTTAGAGCCAAGCTTGCAGGATTTGACGGTGTGGAAATACATGGTGCACACGGATACCTGATTTGTTCATTCCTATCGCCTCTTACAAATCTAAGGAAAGATGATTATGGCGGAAATGCTGAAAACAGGGCAAGATTTGCAAAGAATGTAATAAGGAAAGTCAGGGAAAAGGCAGGAAGAGATTTTATAGTAGGGTACAGGATAAGCGGGTCGGAATATATACAGAAAGGCCTGGAGATAAGTGATACCTGTAATTTTGCGTTTGAGATCCAGAAAGATATAGATTATATACATGTTTCAGCAGGAATATATGAAAGCCCGTCATTTTCAAATATACCCTCTACCTATGTCCCTGCAGGACAATTGATTCCGCTTGCATATGAGATTAAAAAAAGAGTAGCCATACCTGTTATCACCGTAGGCGCTCTTAATCCGAAGCTTGCTGAACAAGCCTTAAGGGAAGAAAAGGCGGACCTTGCTGCTTTCGGAAGGGCATTGATTGCAGATCCTCAATTTCCGCTTAAGCTAGCGCAAGGAAGGGAAGAAGATATAAGACCTTGCATAAGAGGGAATGAAGGATGTATTTCCAGATTCTATACCGGTTGCGAGATAAGATGTGAAGTTAATCCTGCATGCGGCAGAGAGGCAAAGTATGTTATCAAAAAAGTAAGCGACCCTAAGAAAATACTTATTGCAGGAGGCGGAGCAGCAGGTATGGAGGCAGCAAGAATAGCTGCACTAATGGGGCATAATGTCACTTTGATTGAAAAAGAAAATAAGCTGGGGGGACATCTGATTGAAAGCACGACTCAGGAATTCAAAAGCGATGAAGCTGATTTTCTTAAATGGCTTGTAAGACAGGTTCAGAAAAGCAGTGCAAAAATAATTTTTAATACCGCTATAACAGCAGATTTTATCAAAAAAGAAAATCCGGATGCACTTATTATTGCCCTGGGATCGGAATATTTGCGGCCTAGTATTAAAGGCTCAGAGAAAACCCTGCTGGCAGATGCGATTCTTAAAAACACTGTTTCTGCAGGAAAAGATGTAGCTATTATAGGGGGAGGCCTTGTAGGGTCTGAAACTGCATTAACGCTTGCAATGGGCGGGCACGATGTCACCATAATCGAGCAGCTTGAAACTTTAGCGGTAAAGCACGAACCGGGTACGCGGGAAGCTTTAATAAACAGGCTAAAGCAGAATAAAGTAAAAATACTTACCGGTAATGAGGTTCTTGAGATTAAGGACAATAGCATAATAGTCAGGGATAAGCCGGGGAACATAAGCGAAATAAAGGCAGATACAATAGTGTCGGCAACCGGCCTGGCAAGCAGGAAGATATCGGAACTTGAAAACATCGTAGCCAAGACCTATGTTATCGGAGATTGTGTAGAAGCAAGAAAAATATACCAGTGCATTCACGAAGCCTGGTCAATAAGAGACGTATAATCTGTCTCCGTTTAAAAGTGCCAAATTACACGCTCCCGTTTACAAAAGCATAATATTGTGATAATATACTTTTCACTTGATTTCAAAAAAGAATCAGGTATATAGTCGCTCTTTTAAATATATTTAAAGTCGTTGAACAGGAATAGTAAGCATTAAGCGGCAAAGAGAGAGTCACTGATGGTGTGAATGTGGCTGCGCAGCTGGTGTCTGAATGGGTCTGTGAGATGCCTGGCAGAACTCCGGAAATCTACTTGGAGTGATTGAACAGGAAAGTAAACCAGGACGGCTTCCTCCGTTATCATAGGATAGGGTATGTGAGTACCTGAAAAGAGCACTGGCTTAATTGTTTTCATTGATGCTTCTTTGGAAGCGATAGATTGTATAATCATTAAGCAGTGAAGTAGAGTGGCACCGCGGGAATCAAAACCTCTCGTCTCTACATTTTCTCTCTTTTTTCAGCTATTTTTTTCTTATATTTTAGTTGGAAAAAGCGGGATTATTGTAAGATGAAAGAGGTTTTTTTATTTCCGGGTGCTTTTTCTTTGGCCGGAATATAAATAAAATCCAGAAGAAAAATTTATTATTACCTGGGCATCTCTTTCAAAAATATTAAAAAAACTTATGAAAGGAAAAAAAATGGAAGACAAGACAAAAAAATATATACTGCCTGAAAATGAAATACCTTCTAAATGGTACAATATCAATCCTGATCTGCCAAAACCTCTGGCTCCGCCATGCAATCCCCAGACTGGGAAACCTCTTACTCCGGAAGAATTGGAAGTAATATTTCCCAGAAGCATAATCGAGCAGGAAGTCAGTATGCAGAATTATATAGATATTCCTCCTGAATTAATCCAGATCTATAGGATGTGGAGACCTACGCCACTGGTAAGGGCAGAGAGACTTGAACAAATTATAGGCACGCCTGCGAAAATCTTCTTTAAGAATGAATCAGTCAGCCCTGCCGGGAGCCATAAGCCCAATACTGCTGTTGCACAAGCTTTTTATAATAAGAAAGACGGCACAGGAAGACTTACAACAGAAACCGGAGCAGGCCAGTGGGGCTGCGCACTTAGTTTGGCAGGAGCACTTATAGGAATTCCAGTAACTGTTTATATGGTCAGGGTCAGCTATGACCAGAAACCATATAGAAAGATGATGATGCATGCATATGGAGGAAAAGTACATCCGTCACCATCAAAAATGACTGATGCGGGAAGGGCGATGCTTGCACAGGACCCTGATTGTCCGGGCAGCCTCGGGCTAGCTATAAGCGAAGCTGTAGAAGAAGCTGTAAAAAGCGGAGGTGAAGCTAAATACAGCCTTGGAAGCGTATTAAACCATGTTATTCTGCATCAGACGATAGTCGGCCTTGAAACCAAAAACCAGTTTGAAAAAATGGGCATAACACCAGACATCCTTATCGGATGCGTTGGCGGAGGAAGCAATTTTGGAGGCTTTGTATTCCCATTTATTCCCGATAAGATGAAAGGTAAAAATATAAGGATGATTGCTGTAGAGCCTACATCCTGCCCGACTCTTACTAAAGGGGAATTTAAATTTGATTATGGGGATACTGCAAAAATGGCTCCCATAGTCCAGATGTATACCCTGGGACATGACTTTATGCCTCCATCAATCCATGCTGGCGGACTAAGGTATCACGGCATGTCTCCACAGGTCAGCTTGCTTTATCACGAAGGCCTGATAGAAGCAGTAGCATACCCGCAAAATCCGTGTTTTGAGGCTGCTATGATGTTTGCAAAAGCAGAAGGTATAATACCGGCACCGGAGTCCAGCCATGCAATAAGATGTGCAATTGATGAAGCAGTAAAATGCAGGGAAACAGGAGAAAAAAAAGTAATTGCCTTTAATCTGAGCGGTCATGGACATTTTGATATGACAGCATATGAAAAATATATGGGAGGAAAGCTTACCGATTATGAATATCCTAAAGAAATGATAAGGCAATCACTTAAAAAACTTCCAAAGGTGGAAATTTAAAAATGCCTGGATTTATTTTTTCACATAAAAAATAAAATAATAAATTCTTTTAAATGGAGCAGCTTTAAGTCTGCTCCATTTTTTTATAGAATATCTTTTGGATTTATTGAAAATATCAAATAATATTTAATAGAATAAAGGGTAAAAATGTTAAAAGACGCTTCTTTCATCTTTGCAATCATACTGGAAATAGGGGTACCTATATTAATAGCTTCTTTTATTGCAAAAAGATTTAAAGTTTCCTGGAAAATATTTTTTATAGGACTTGCTCTTTTTCTCGTTTCGCTTATAAGGATTCCTTTAAATAGCATTGTTCCAGAATTTTTAAGATTTAATTTCATGGGTGAGAAGTTAATAATTTTGTCCATATTATTTCCATCTTTTACGGCAGCACTTTTTGAAGAAGGTCTCAGGACCCTGGGGATAGGTTTGATTATAAAGCAAAAGAATTTTTACAAGGGCCTTATGTATGGAATAGGACATGGAGGCGGAGGGGAGTCAATGATTTTTGTCGGATTTTCCCTGCTCGCAAATTATATCGCATATAAATTATTCGGTTCCCTTCCCATGTTTGCTGCCCTAAAGGCAAATTTCGATTCCATAAACTGGTATATGCCTCTTATAGGAGCTGGAGAAAGAATGATGACCATTGCGATACAGCTGGCATTTTCCGTACTTGTAATGGCAGCATTTCTAAAGAAAAAATATTATCTTATTATCATTGCTTTTATCATGCACATTGCAGTAGATTTTATTGCAGTCTATCTTGCTGTGAAAACTTCGACTTTATGGTCAGAACTTTCAGTACTTCTTTTTGCCATTATAGGTGTTTTAATAATTATATTCTTTTATCGTGATTATAAAAATAATGAAAAAACCGCAGTCCGGACTTAAGCAAAATAAGAATATTTTTTATTTCAAGGATAAGCAAGAAAAAATTAAATATTTAACGGACTGAAGAAGAAAGTCATACAGATAAAAAAATTTTTAAATAAAAAGGACAGCACTTTTAATAATGCTGTCCTTTTATATTAAATATAATCAATAAGGAATTTTATATTATTATATTTCCATATATAATCCCGGCATACCCGGACATTATTACAGTTACCCTTATCCTAATATTTTTTTCAGGTCCTCTCCAGGCGTACTTATTGGAGAAATATTGAATTTTTCTACAAGGACTTTTAAAACATTGGAAGATATAAAAGCCGGCAGAGTTGGACCGAGATAAATATTTTTGATGCCAAGTGAAAGAAGTGTCAGTAATATGCATACTGCTTTCTGCTCATACCAAGACAGTACAAGTGTAAGCGGGAGCTCATTTACTCCGCAATCAAATGCATCTGCAAGAGCAAGAGCAACTTTTATTGCAGAATAAGCATCATTGCACTGACCCATATCCATTATTCTTGGAAGACCGCCTATTTCTCCGATATTCAAATCATTAAATCTATATTTTCCGCAGGCAAGAGTAAGAATAATCGTATCTTTTGGAGTCATTTTTACAAAATCAGTATAATAATTTCTTCCAGGTTTTGCACCGTCGCAACCACCTACGAGAAAGAAGTGCTTGATTGCTCCTGCTTTTACAGCTTCAATTACTTTATCTGCAACTCCAAGAACAGTATTTCTTGCAAATCCCGTCATTAACTCAGAACCGCCATTTATTCCAGTAAAATGCATATCTTTATCCCATCCGCCAAGCTCGAGCGCTTTTTCGATTACAGGTGAAAAATCCTTAATACCATTTTTGCTTTCAGGGATATGTTTCATTTCAGGATAACCTACAACAGATGTGGTAAAAACCCTGTCTGCATAACTTGTTCTTGGTGGCATAAGACAGTTTGTTGTAAACAATATTGGAGCAGGCATATCTGCAAATTCTTTTTGCTGATTCTGCCATGCAGTTCCGAAATTTCCTTTTAAATGAGGATATTTTTTCAATTCAGGGTATGCTAGCGCAGGAAGCATCTCGCCATGAGTATATATATTTATCCCTTTACCTTCTGTCTGCTCAAGAAGCTGCTTTAAGTCCAGTAAATCATGACCGGTTATGACAATAAACGGCCCTTTTTCAACATTTGTCGTTACTTTTGTCGGAACAGGATGCCCGTAAGCAGATGTGTTTGCTTCATCAAGAAGTTCCATGCATCTTAAGTTTATCTGGCCGAATTCCATAATAATATCAAGCCATTCTTCAATGCCATGGTTTTCACCCATAGCTTTTAGACCTTTATAGAACCACTCAGTGATTTCATCATCTTTCTTGTCTAAAACATAAGCATGCCATGCATAAGCAGCCATACCTCTCATACCAAATAAAAGAGTTGAACGTAAAGAAACAATATCGGTATCTCCTGACCATAAAAAATCTGCTGTTATTGTTGAATTGCCGCCAAGCTTCTTTATTTCATCAAGGACTTGTGAATTTAATTCCTCAATACGGTCATAGTCAAAGTTAACATTTGTGATTGTTGCAAAAAGACCCTGCATAACAAGCTCATCAGCTTCTTTGCCAGGGCTTTTCCCTTCTGAAGCAATTGCCAGATTTATCATAGAAGCAGTAAGTTTATCCTGGTCATTTGCAACATCAGGTTTTTTACCGCAGACGCCAGACTTTACGCACCCTTTTCCTCCTGCTGTCTGCTCGCACTGAAAACAAAACATTTCATTCATATTCCCTCCGATTCATTAAATAAAATTTTAAACTTTTATTATTAATAATTAAAAAATAATTGAAAGTAATAAATTTATTTATTTTGCTTTTTTATAATATTTAATAACTATTTATTAATCAAATGCTTTTTTTAGCATATACCTTAATGCTTAATGCATAATCTTCCAGGCTGTCAAAAGGGTATCTGGCTTCATCCATAATTTTTATATTGATAAAACCTGCTCTTTTTATGGAATTTAAATAATCATCTTTTAATATTGCGCCGGATATGCAGCCGACATAGGCAGTACTGTCGTTTTTCACATAGTCCGGAAGCTCTTTTGTAAGAACTATATCCGAGACCATCAATCTGCCTCCGGGTTTTAAAACCCTGAAAGCTTCCATAAAAACCCTGTCTTTATCTGTTGAAAGATTAATTACACAATTTGAGATAATCACATCTATTTTATTGTCAGGACAGGGAAGATTTTCAATTTCTCCCAATCTGAATTCCACATTTGAAAAATTACCTTTTATTGCATTATCTCTTGCTTTTTCCAGCATTTCATAAGTCATGTCAACACCTATGACTTTTCCGTCCAGCCCTACTTTTTGCGCAGCCAGGAAACAGTCAAACCCTGCGCCGCTTCCAAGGTCAAGAACAGTCTCACCTGTCTTAAGAGATGCAATCGCGACAGGATTGCCGCAGCCAAGGCCAAGATTGGAACCCTCAGGTACTTTTTCAATATCTTCGTCCGAGTATCCCATTACAAGACTCATCTCTTTCTCCATTCCCGGCTGCCCGCAACAGTTACCAGTTGAAGATGAACAGCAGGAACTGCCTTTTGCTATTTTTGAGTAACCTTCCCTGACAATTTTTTTTATATCTTTTTCTTCCATTTAAATCCTATCTTATTCTTTATTTAGTTTTTTGATTTCATTATATAATACTGCTCCTGTTACATCTCCGAAAAATACAATTTCACCATTAATCAGTGTCAGCGGGAGCGGATATCCGATATCTATTGCTTTTTTAACATTGCCGTATTTTTCGAGGTCAGCTTTTTCTATATCAATAAAATTTAATTCAGTTAAATCTTTAACATCGCTGCCATTTATAAAATCCTCCAGTTCTTTGTAAAGTTCATCAGTTCTTATGGAAGCGCAGCCATAACCGCCACAGCTGCAATTGCATCCGCCGCTACCGGCATTCTGCTCTGGAATCCCCAATATCTCAACTATTGTTTTTTTGTCCATAATTTAAAACCTTCCTTTTCAATAAAAATATTTTACATAGATATATTTCTATGTTTGAATATGTTAACTAATAAAAAAATAAATTGTCAAGCAATTTAATTTAAATTAACATATCGACTAACATAAATAAGTTTTAAAAATATATTTAAAAAAATTTTATCAATTGTTTGCTTTCATAACTTTTAAAGAGAAATTATGAATTTTAAAATATTTCATAAACGTCTAAAGAGATTAATTATAGGGGTAAATATCTTAAGTGGATAAATTAAAGGAAATAGTAAAAATCAATAAAGCTTTATCTGATATCACAAGGCTAAGAATAATAGCGCTTCTATTTAAAAGAAAGAAACTATGCGTGTGCGAAATAAAAGAAGTCATCGGCCTCTCCCAGCCTGCTATTTCAAGCCATTTAAAAATACTTGAAAATCTTCGCCTTATAAAAGGTTTCAGGGAAGGTAAATGGATGAACTACAAAATACATGAAGAACTTGAAAAAGAAAAAAAGCAGCATATAAAGTTTATAATTTCTCTGCTTAAAAATAGTACCCAGATATCTGATGATGAAGAGAAAGCAAAGAGAGCAGACAGGTTTTGCCTTTGCAGGACTTCTGGAAAAAGTAAGACAGATATCCTTCAAAAAAAAATATAATTTCGGATTAAAAATATAAATATAGCCATTATTAAAAAATAATTTTATTATTGGATTAATTTATAAATCTTTTAGAAAAATATAACTGGAAGACTGATATGATTGAAAAAGTCATTGACTCAATGATTGTTTATTTTGAAAAAGACAGGAAAATGATAAATCATACTCTAAAGGTTTTTGCATTTGCCCAGGCAATTGGAAAACTTGAAAGACTATCAGGAGAAAAGCAACTGACGCTTGAGCTTGCAGCTATTCTTCACGACATAGGCATTAAGATATCACGTGAAAAATATAATACCTCAGAGCCGTGCTACCAGGAAAAAGAAGGTCCTGCAGTAGTTAAAAAAATGCTGGAACCTTTAGGATTTAAGGAAAATATAATAAAGAGAGTGTCTTTTATAGTGGGCAATCATCATAGTTATGAAAAAATTGATGATATTGATTTCCAAATATTGGTTGAAGCTGATTTTCTTGTAAATCTGGATGAAGGTTTTGTACCGATGAGCGATTTTGACTATGCAAAACAAAATTATTTTAAAACAGAATCATCGATTAAGATACTTGATTCCATGTATAAAGAATAATATAGATCCACGATAAGACTAATAAATTTAAATATTTATAATTAATTGGCTGCTATATAAGATTTTTGTAAAAAACTGAAAATCAAAACTAATCTGACAGGCATATTGTTTTTTTAAAATAAATCCGGTTTCTTTATTGACAGGAGTTATTAAATATAAATATAATATAGAAGATTATCTATATCATAGATAAGTATCTATATTAATGAGGTGATTTTAATGCAGGAGAAATATAAAGATTTAGTAAAAATGTTAAAAGGTCTTGCTGATGAGACAAGGTTGAAAATAATGAAAATGCTTTCATCAGGAGAGTTATGTGCATGTAAAATACTTGAGGAATTTGATATAACCCAGCCTACCCTTTCTTACCATATGAAAATACTTACTGATTGCGGACTGGTGAATGCTAGGAGAGAAGGGGCTTGGATGAAATATACCATAAACGATGAAAACCTTGAAAAATTAAAAGAAATTTTCTAAAAAAATCAGTCAGAAAGATTTAAGAAAAACGGATAAAAATATTTTTATAAATGTGGAGGCATATTTTGAGTGCTTTAGTTTCGGTTTTTTCATGGCTTAATGATCAGTTTTTAAAAATGGAGTGGCTTTACAGGCTTGTCCAGCTTCTTATTGAAAAAGTTTTTAAGCTGGATATGGCTTCACGCATCGGGGGAAGCCTGCATTTTTTTATATATGATACCATTAAGATTTTCATTCTCCTATCCATTCTTATTTTCGGAATTTCTATAATACAAAGCTTTTTTCCTCCCGAGAGATCCAGAAGAATACTTGGCAGATTTAATGGTGTCGGGGCAAATACGATTGCAGCTCTTTTAGGAACCGTGACTCCTTTCTGTTCATGCTCTTCCATCCCGCTGTTCATCGGTTTTGTAGGCGCAGGTCTTCCTATAGGTGTTACCTTTTCCTTTCTGATATCTTCACCTCTTGTAGATCTTGCATCCGTACTCCTTCTTGCAAGTATTTTTAACTGGAAGATTGCAATTGCATACGTTATTGTGGGTGTAGTGCTCGCTGTAATCGGCGGAAGCATAATGAGCAAACTAAAGCTGGAAAGATATGTAGAGCCTTTTGTATTGAATAATAAGCTGACAGATGCAGATACCCCCGAACTTACAAGAAAAGAACGCCTTCTTTTTGCAAAAAGCCAGGTTGCTTCGATAATAAAGAGGGTATGGCTCTATATATTGATAGGAGTAGGTATTGGTGCGCTTATACATAACTGGATACCTGAAAATATAATTGCTGCTGTCCTTGGAAAAGAAAATGTATTTTCTGTTTTTATAGCTACCGTTATAGGAGTTCCAATGTATGCAGACATATTCGGTACTCTTCCGGTTGCGGAAGCACTGGTAGGAAAAGGTGTCGGAATAGGTACAGTGCTTGCTTTTATGATGGCAGTTACGGCGCTTTCACTTCCTTCGATGATACTTCTTAAAAAGGTAGTAAAACTTAAACTGCTTGTTATTTTTGCTGTTATCGTAGTAATAGGAATTATATTGATAGGCTATTTGTTTAATGCACTCGGATTTTTACTTTTGTAGATTTATGAATATTGAAATAACTATATTGATGACAGTCAGGTAAGGTGCAAATATGATGAATGAAAATAATAGTAATAATAATGAAGAAAATAAAATACAGGAAAACATGAATCAAATAAGTAAGATGGTAAATGATAAAAACAAAAGAAAAGCTCTTTTTATAAAGATATTTATCCCTGTGGTAATAGTCTTTATTATCGCAGGAATTTATTTTCTTAAAAATTACCCGGAAAAACCTCCGGCTGAACCTATCCTTCCAGAGTATGCTCTTGATGCAACTTATGATTTCAACCTTGAAGAAATATTATCTCTCGGACTCCCGGTTATGATAGATTTCGGTGCGGATTCATGTCAGCCCTGCAGGCAGATGGCACCGGTTCTGGAAGAACTGAATGAAGAACTGCAGGGAAAGGCAGTTATAAAATTTGTAGATGTCTGGAAAAATCCGGATATTGCAGGCGGGATTCCTTTAAGGGTAATACCTACGCAATTCTTTTTTTATCCTGACGGCTCGCCCTATGTGCCTCCAGATGCGCAAAGCAGCAATCTGGTAATCTACCAGCATAAAGACACCGGGATGCACTTTTTTACAGCGCATGAAGGAGGCATGGACAAAAATTCTATTTTAACAATCCTTGAAGACATGGGAATGAAATGATTAATGACTGGCTTGAAACAATAAAAAATATTATTACTTCAAATTTATGGCTTGCTCCGGTTTTTGCATTTCTGGCGGGTATACTGACCTCTTTTACTCCGTGTTCGCTGTCAAGTGTTCCCCTTGTCATTGGATTTGTAGGAGGATATGCTGGAAATGATACGAAAAGAGCTTTCAGATATTCTCTTGTATTCTGTCTCGGCATGACAATTACCTTTACAATATTAGGCGTCCTTGCATCTGTTTTCGGAAGGATTATGCAGAATGCAGGTTCCTGGTGGTACATAATCCTTGGAATACTGATGGTTTTAATGGCTTTGCAGATGTGGGGCATAATAAATGTGATTCCTGCCCAGACAGCAGTCAGCAAACAGAATAAAAAAGGTTATGCGGGGGCGGTTCTTGCAGGCATTCTTGGAGGGTTTTTTGCTTCTCCATGTGCGACACCGGTACTGGTTGTCCTTCTTGCAATGGTGGCTGAGAGAGGGAACATCATATTGGGAATAATTTTGCTGCTTTTATATTCTGCAGGTCATAGCGTCCTTCTCCTGGTAGCAGGGACTTCGATAGGTTTTGTAAAACAGATCTCATCATCGCATAAATTTGAGAGATATAGCAAAGTCTTCAATATAACAATGGGGATAATAATATTATTATTTGCTTTTTACTTATTTTATACAGGATTTTAGAAAGGAGAACATGAATGGAAATAAAAGTAATCGGTCCCGGATGCAAAAACTGTAAAAGTCTTCTAGAACTGGTAAGGCAGGCGGTTAAGGAGGCAGGTATTGAATCGGAAATCATCTACATCACTGATATGGCTGATATTATGAAAACAGGAATAATGCAGACACCCGGTCTGATGGTGAATGGTAAAATCAAGACTGTAGGCAGAGTGCCGGGATTAAAAGAAATAAAACAATTTATATCTGAAGAAATATAAAATAATATTGTAAATTTGAGGAAAGCATAAAGAGAGGTTTTTGTGGCTAAGGAAAAAACAAGGGAGATTGGTTTTTTTGAAAAATATCTGACTTTATGGGTTATAATCTGCATGGCAGCAGGTATTCTTATTGGGAGATATCTTCCGTCAGTACCGGCTTTTCTGGGAAGATTTGAGTATGCGCAGGTTTCTATACCTATTGCTGTACTTATCTGGTTTATGATTTATCCGATGATGATGAAGGTAGATTTTACCAGCATAAAAAATGTCGGAAAAAATCCGAAGGGACTTTTTATTACATGGGTGACGAACTGGCTTATAAAACCTTTTACAATGTATGGAATAGCTTTTTTCTTCTTTTATATAGTTTTTAAGTCGATTATTCCTGCTGAGCTTGCAAAAGATTATCTTGCCGGGGCTGTCCTTCTCGGAGCAGCACCATGTACAGCCATGGTATTTGTCTGGAGTCATCTCACACGGGGCAATGCAGCATATACGGTAGTCCAGGTAGCAACAAATGATCTGATTATTCTTTTTGCTTTTACTCCGATAGTCGCTTTTCTGCTGGGTATAGGCGGATTAAGAGTTCCATGGGATACTCTTTTTCTTTCAGTAGTTTTGTTTGTTGTAATCCCTCTTGCAGGAGGTACTCTTACAAGAACGCTTATAATCAGAAGAAAAGGAAAAGAATATTTTGAAAACAGGTTTCTGCCGAAGTTTAATGACGTTACAATAATAGGACTTCTTTTAACTCTTGTAATTATATTTTCCTTCCAGGGAACCACAATTCTTGAGAATCCTGTTCATATAATTCTGATAGCAGTTCCTTTGATAATACAGACATTCATTATTTTCTTCATCGCATATCTGGCTTCAAGAGCTCTTAAACTTACACACGATATCGCTGCTCCTGCAGGAATGATCGGAGCGTCCAATTTCTTTGAGCTGGCTGTTGCAGTGGCGATTTCCCTGTTTGGAGCAAGGTCACCCGTTGCGCTTGCAACGATAGTAGGTGTGCTGGTCGAGGTTCCTGTGATGCTTATGCTTGTAAAAATTGCAAATAAAACGACCCATTGGTTTCCGACAAGAAATAAGTAAAAACAGTTAATCGCAGTAGATTGTATTAAGTTTCAAGAGTAGGAATAATTGATTTAAATCTTGGATTTTTAATATCTATGCAAAGACAGGTTTTCAACAATTTCATGGAAATATTTTCCTGATTCCTTAAGAGTCCTCTTTAGCTGAGGATCATTAAAATCAATACTGACAAGCCC
>JAQVJB010000062.1 GCA_028695395.1 Actinomycetota bacterium
TCGCTAATGCGCTCTGCCTTTTGGAAAATCGGGAATCGTGAAAATAAATATTATTATAAAAGATTTCCTGAAAACTGGGCAGATGAGCTTGGGAAAAAATATATTTAATAATTACTTCTTCAGGAATCTGCGGAGTATTGCAATTAATTATTAAAAAAGCTAAATGGATTTTTAAAAGCTAACAGGATTTCTTGATTTTTGCCCATTCGTCTTTTAGGGTAGCTGTTCTGTTAAATATTATTTTTTCTTTTGTGGATTCTATGTCTGCACAGAAATAACCTAATCTTTCAAACTGATAGATCTCTTTTGGTTTTACATTTAGCAGTGACGGCTCCAGCCTGCAGCCATTTATAATCTTAAGTGACTCAGGGTTCAGGTTATCTTTAAAGTCGCCGCCTTCTTCAGTTTTGTAGGGATTTTCAACAGCAAATAAGTGCCCATAAAGCCTTACCTCAGCAGGTATTGAATGCTCTCCGCTTACCCAGTGGAGCGTGGCTTTGACTTTCCTGCCATCAGGGGAATCTCCACCCTTTGTCTGAGGATCATATGTACAGTGCAATTCAAGTATATTGCCTTCATCATCTTTTACGATACTTTCGCATCTTATGAAATAAGCATATCGGAGGCGCACTTCCCTGCCTGGAGCAAGCCTGTAAAACTTTTTAGGAGGCTCTTCCATAAAATCTTCTTTTTCAATATAGATGACTTTGGAAAAGGGTACCGTCCTGACTCCGGCATTTTCGTCTTCAGGATTATTTATAGCTGTAAGCTCTTCTATTTTCCCTTCAGGATAATTATCTATTATAACTTTCAAAGGATTGAGAACTGCCATCCTTCTTAAAGCGTTTTTATTTAAATTTTCCCTGATAATATATTCAAGAAATGCAAAATCAACAGTACTGTCTGCTTTTGCAACTCCTATCTGGGAGCAGAAATTCCTTATTGCCTCAGGCGGATACCCTCTTCTCCGCATGCCTGATATCGTAGGCATTCTCGGATCATCCCAGCCGCTGACATGTTTTTTATCAACAAGTTCAAGAAGCATCCTCTTGCTCATTACAGTATATGTAAGATTTAGGCGCGCAAATTCAATCTGCTGAGGGTGGTGTATTTCAAGCTGCTCAATAAACCAGTCATAAAGAGGGCGATGGTCTTCAAATTCGAGAGTACAGATTGAATGAGTTATGCCTTCTATGGAATCAGACTGGCCATGCGCCCAGTCATAAGTGGGATAAATACACCACTTATCCTTTGTGCGGTGATGGCTTCTGTGAAGAATCCGGTACATTATAGGGTCTCGCATATTTAGATTGGGCGAAGACATGTCTATCTTTGCCCTCAGCACTTTCGAACCATCGGGATATATTCCTTCCCGCATTTCCTTAAAAAGTCTCAGGTTCTCGTCAATGCTTCTTTCTCTATAAGGGCTTTCCTTTCCCGGTTCTTTAAGAGTCCCTCTGTATTCACGTATTTCATCAGAGCTTAAATCGCAAACATAAGCACAGCCTTTTTTTATAAGCATAAGGGCGAATTCATAAAGCTTGTCAAAATAGTTAGAGGCATAAAATTCCCTGTCGCCCCAGTCAAAACCAAGCCACTTTATGTCTTCTACTATTGAGTCAACATATTCCTGTTCTTCTTTCGTAGGATTTGTATCATCAAACCTTAAATTGCACTTGCCTCCAAATTCGCTGGCAAGGCCGAAATTTAAGCATATAGCTTTTGCATGTCCTATATGGAGATATCCGTTAGGCTCGGGAGGGAATCTGGTATGGATTTTTTTTACATTTCCAGTTCTTCCTGCATTGTCTTGACTTTCGCTTTCACTATAAAGGTAATCCTTTATAATATCTCTTATAAAATCTGACTTTTCCTTATTATCGTCCATTTATTTATCCATTTAAAAGGATTTTTTAAAATAAAACCTTAAATTTAAAATTGCAGAAATAAAAACTAAAAATATTTAATGTAAAAAGTTATTAATATAAAAATAAGATATCATTTTATTTAATTGTTAACTTTATGTCAAAATGCAAAAAATAAAAATCCTGCAAGTAGGGCTTGCAGGATTAATTAAAATAAAAAATTTTTTTAATACTCAACAACTCTGTCTAATTTCTTAGCCTGAGCTATCCAGTCTTTTATCATGCCCGCTGTCGGAGGTCTTCGTACAAGTTTTTTCTTTTCATTTACTTCTATAACTTTTGCATAAAGATTTTCAGCATTCCTGTTTGAAAGTTCTACCACTGTATCTACTCCTGCTTCCTCCAGAAGATCTGAGTACTCTTCCCCTATGCCTTTGATTCTGAATAAATCTGCAAGATTAACCCACTCAAGTATAAGTTTATGGGCTATTCCTGATTTTTCTTCAATGCTTTTTCTGCCTTTTGCCGTTGCCCCTTCTTTCAGAAGTTTCTCAGTTGTCTTTATGCCGATTTCAGCAAGTTTGGATGCATACTGCGGACCAATTCCTTCAATTTCAACAATACTTGACATGTCTCCCCCTCGAAATTTTCATTTTTAATTTTTATTAATGAGATTATATCAAATATTAAGGATAAATTATAATTATTATATTAAAATTATATTAATAAACTATTAAATATAAATATTAATTAATATGTAATTAATTTTAAAATTATTATTTAATATTAATTATTAATAAATAATAGATAATAAATAACTCATTTATTGCTGCTGCTCCTTAAAAAACCAGCCTGTATTGATAGAAGCAGAATTAAAAGAAATATACACTTAATGAAATAGGAGGGAAAAAAATCAATAAATAAAAATAATGAAAAAATAATTCAAAATACTTGATAAATAAAAATACTGGAGCATTATAAATACTGGAAAAATAATTTAACCAGATTATACATCCCTATTTTAAAGGAACCAAATTATACGTCCAAAAAAATAAACCCTAAGTTATCTTTTGCCATAGTCTTGCGACTTTAGGTTACTTAACATCTTAGGGTCTCTCTTTAAATTTCACCGGATTGATTTTGAATTTTCTATTCTTACTTTCTTTCGTCTATAAGTCTAGAATTTTCTTTATCTCTCCTCCATTTGAAGAGGATTTTAATATATCAAAGATACATACTCTTGTCAATATATTTTTGTAAAAAATTTAAAATATTTTTCAATTTCTTATCAGCCGGTAAGTCTCCCTTGCCATTATTAATTCCTCATCTACTTTCGCAATACAAACTGTTACTTTGGAATCTTTTGAAGATACTATTTTCTCCTTTATGGATCTGTCGTTATTTAAATTTTTATCCAGGCTGATTCCAAGATAATCCATATCAGATAATACTGTTTCCCTTATTACCGGAGAGTTTTCGCCTACGCCTCCGCCAAAAATAATTGCATCTACGCCATTCATTACTGCAGCATAAGAGCCAATATATTTTTTTATCCTATAGCAGTAGCAGTCAAAAGCACGGACACAGTCCGGATCATTTTTAAGATATCCGTTTTCTATATTCACAAAATCGGAATATTTGCCCGAAAGTCCCAGTACTCCTGATTTTTTGTTTATGAAATCATCCAGGTCTTTCGGGGTAAATCCTTCTCTGTTTAAAATATATGACAGAGCTGCCGGATCGATATCTCCGCATCTTGTTGACATTATCAGCCCTTCGGCAGGAGTAAAGCCCATAGATGTATCTATGCTTATTCCGTTTAGGACTGCTGCTGCAGAAGAACCTCCCCCCAGCATTAAAGCTATTATTTTCAGCTCATTTAAGTCTTTGCCGATAAGTTCGGCACACTTTTTGACCATATAAGTGTAGGCAATTCCATGAAAACCATATTTCCTGATACGGTATTTTTCATAATAATTGTAATTAATGCCGTAAAGGAATGCCTTTGAAGGAATATTTAGATGAAAAATATTGTCAAATATCCCTATGTTTAGAGTATTTTTTCCGAAAGCCTCAAAACAAACTTCCACGCCCATAAGATTTGGAGGATTGTGTAAAGGTGCCAGTTCCATGCACTCCCTAAGAACATCTAAAAATCTCTCATCTATTATTTTATGGCTGCTAACCCTGTCCCCGACATTTACTATCCTATGTCCGACTGCTTTTATATCTTTCTTGTCTTTAATCACTCCGGTTTTGCCACTGGTCAGTTTCTTTATTATATAATCAAGGCCTGCCTTATGGTTTTTTATGCTTATGTCGCCTGATTTTTCAGAAACCATAGGAGTATGGTAATTTACTATTGATTTTTCAAACCCTATATTCTCGATTTTACCGCTTGCAATAACACTTTCAGAAGGCATTTTATAAAGCTTGAACTTTATGGATGTAGAACCTGAATTAATAGTAAGTATATACATGTCAGACAAAAATATTTTATATTAATTACAAATTTTGCTTCTGAGACAAGTTCCGTTTAAGAACAGCTTAAAACAAAATAAATCAGAAAAACCGCCGGGCTTAATATCTGAATTAAGATATATGATAATTTTACTTTGCCCAGGCAAGAGATCTCTGCACGGCATTCTTCCAGCCCGCATATAGCTCTTTTCTTTTTTTATCATCCATAGAAGGCTTATATATTTTATCTATCTCCCACTGTTTTTCCAGTTCTTCCATATTATCCCAGAATCCGGCCCCAAGACCGGCAAGATAAGCCGCTCCAAGCGCAGTCATCTCCGTTATCTTCGGACGCTCAATGTTTATGCCCAGGATGTCAGACTGGAACTGTAATAAGAAGTCACTTTTTGTAGCTCCGCCGTCTACCCTCATTGAAAGAATATCAATGGAAGAATCCGATATCATCGCATAAATAGCATCTGCAGTCTGATAAGCGATGGCTTCTTCAGCCGCTCTGCAGATATGCTCTCTTGTAGTCCCCCTGGTTATTCCTATTATGATTCCTCTTGCATACATATCCCAGTAAGGTACGCAAAGCCCGGTAAATGCCGGCACAAGATAAACATTTCCTGTATCTTCAACCTTCTCAGAAAGTATATCGCATTCTCTTGCATCATTTATTATCTTAATCCCGTCTCTCAGCCACTGTATGGTCGAGCCTCCATTAAATATTATTCCCTCAAATGCATATGTGGCTTTATCCTTTATCACCCATGCAAGATCCGTTAAAAGACCGTTTTTTGATTTTATAGGCTTATCTCCTATATTCATCATTACTGCAAGTGCTGTTCCATAAGTATTTTTTGCCATACCGGAACGAAAACATGCCTGCCCAAAAAGAGCTGCCTGCTGATCTCCGGCATCACCTGCAATAGCAATCTCAATTCCCAGGATATTTTTATCTGTATAAGCCATAACTCCTGAGCTTGGCTTAAGTTTTGGCAAAATACAAGCAGGTATATCAAATAATTTTAATAATTCATCGTCCCAATTCAGCGTATTGATATTGAGCAGAAGTGTTCTGGAGGCATTGGAGTAATCAGTAACATGATATTTTCCCTTACTTAAATTCCATATGAGCCATGAGTCTACATTACCCGCAAGTATTTTATTCTGTTTTATTTTTTCTTTTACGCCCGCAACATTATCTATTATCCATTTTATTTTTGTTGCTGAAAAATAAGCATCGATTACAAGACCGGTTTTTTCATTTATCAGTTCATCATATCCATTTTCTTTTAGCGAGCTGCAGTAATCAGCAGTCCTCCTGCATTGCCAGACAATCGCGTTATAGACAGGTTTTCCTGTTTCCTTATCCCATAAGATTATTGTTTCCCTCTGATTTGCTATGCCTATCGAAGCTATCTCGGAAACGTCTATTTTGCATTTCTGAATAACTTCTTTTAAACAAGTAAGGGTTGTATCTATATATTCAAGAGGATCATGCTCGACCCATCCGGGATTTGGGAAAAACTGTTTTAATTCCCTGTGAGCACTTTGAAGAACTCTCCCGCTGTAATCAAATAATATTACTCTTGAGCCTGATGTCCCCTGATCGATTGCCAAAACATATTTCTTCTTCATAATATCACCTATCGCTGCTTGGTTTTTAAATATCCAAATCCCAGTATTCCGGTTTACTTATATGGTTTTATCATATTGCTTTTAATAATCTTACTTAAAATGTTGTTTCAGATACAAAGCTTTTAAATGCCGCTTAATATAATTGCGTTTAAAATACTGTTTATATGCGCTGGTTTTAAATGCCGTAATTTCAATATGCAATATCTAATAACCCAGCCTCAAAATCAATTTTTTCAATTCTTCGGATGGTTTCCCGCCCTCTATTATTATTTTCCTTAAAGTGGAAAGAAGAGGTAGTTCTTTTTCTATAAACTCATTTATCATTTCTTTTGTAGCAGATTGTACAAGCCATGGAATTACAAGTTTTAAAGCAAAATAGCCTTCGGCATATTCTCCTTCTTCAAGCATCTGTTTGAATGCTTCTTCTCCAGGTACGCCTTTTCCGACCAGTTCGCCGAATTTCCTGTTTCTTCCTGCAATCGATGTAACATGAAGGTCGCCGACACCTGCAAGGTCATATATTGTTTCCTGATTGCAGCCTGCGATATTGATTACTTTACTCATTTCCTTTACAGCCTGGTTAAAGAGGAAAGAAAGCAGATTATAGTATTTGCCTTCACTTTCCTTTTTATAAATCCCGTCACAGATTCCAGCTGAAACTGCGTAAATATTTTTAAGAGTAGAGCATATTTCAGTACCTTTTACATCATAATTGGGGAAAATCCTGTAATAATCAGTTGAAAAAGACGAGATTAATTTTTTTATTTTTTCATCCGACATCCCGTAAGTGGTAGCAGCCGGCATTCTTTCAGATAAGTCAAAAGCTCTGACGGGTCCGCCTATCGAAGTCCAGTTAAAATTTTTGCCTGTGAATTGTTTATTAAACATATCTCTTGCAGCTTCGGTAGCTCTGCTTACTTTATTATTATATTCCACCAGACCTTTTGTAAGTTTAAAGAAATAATATTCTTTCTCGGGATTAAGGTTATCCAGAAGCATTTTAAAAACATTGACAAACCCTTCGCTGGCAACTCCTATAAAAATTATGTCAGAATCCTCAACAGCAGGCTTCATATCCTGCCAGTAATAAAGACTTACATTTTCAGGCAGAGGCTTCTTAAGTTTAGGATGAAAACCTTTAAGGGATGATTCTATTATTTCATCGTCAAGCCATGTCCCCCACAGGTTTATTTTATTGCCATTATCAGAAAGAGGAAAGGTTATGGCGCTTCCCATATAGCCTGCACCAAGAACTGTTATCTTTTGCATTACTATCTCCTTGAAATTGCTCACTAATCATTTTTAAAGTTAGAACTTTTAGTTATTATTATAACAATAGAATATACTTTATGTTAAAAATAAAATCAGGCATAATCAAATTATAATTATTTATTACAGCCGGGGGGTTTGACATATGCTTTTAAAAAACAATCCTGCAGAATCCAAAAGCTGGGAACAATTAAAGAAGCATTTTCATGAAATAAAAGATTCGGCCTTAAAAGAATTATTTGAAAAAGATAGTGAGAGATTTTCAAAGTTTTCTGTCAGATTCGGGGATATTCTGCTGGATTATTCAAAAAATAAAATCAATGAAAAGAGTATGTCTTTGCTTGCAGGTCTTGCCGAAGAACTTGGCCTGAAAGATGCCATTAACAAAATGTTTGAAGGTGAGAAAATAAATGAAACTGAAAACAGGCCGGTTCTTCATACGGCCCTCAGAAGCAGAACAGGCTCTCCTGTTTTTGTCGATGGTAAAGATGTGATGCCTGATGTCTGGGCGGTTCTTGAAAAAATGAAGTCTTTTTCTGGAAAAGTAATTTCGGGACAATGGAAAGGATATAGCGGAAAGAGAATAACGGACATAGTAAATATAGGGATAGGCGGTTCAGATCTTGGTCCTGTTATGGTAAGTGAAGCATTGAAAGCATATAAAGTTAAAGATATTAACACACATTTTGTGTCAAATATTGATGGAACCCATATAGCTGAGACATTAAAAAAGCTGGATAGCCAGACATCTCTTTTTTTGATTGCTTCTAAGACTTTTACCACGCAGGAAACAATGACAAATGCGCTTACTGCAAAGAAATGGTTTCTTAAATATGCTAAAAAAGAAGAATATGTCAAAAAGCATTTCGTCGCCATCTCTACAAATAGACAGGAAGTTGAAAAATTTGGAATCGATCCTGAAAATATGTTTGTCTTCTGGAACTGGGTAGGTGGGAGATACTCGTTGTGGTCTGCAATTGGCCTGTCGGTTGTATGTTCTGTAGGGTTTGATAATTTTTCAGAACTGCTGGAAGGTGCTTTTGAGATGGATGAACATTTCCGAAATGAACCGTTTGATAAAAATATTCCTGTCATCCTTGCAATACTTGGCATATGGTACAATAATTTTTTTGGCTGCCAGACACACGCCGTTTTGCCATATGACCAATATCTTCATCGATTTCCTGCTTATCTTCAGCAGGCAGACATGGAAAGCAATGGTAAAAGTATTGACCGTTGCGGAAATGAAGTAAGTTACCAGACAGGCCCGGTCATATGGGGAGAGCCAGGTACCAATGGACAGCATGCTTTCTATCAGTTGCTACATCAGGGAACAAAAATGATTCCTTGCGATTTTCTGGCTCCGGCAATAAGCCTTAATCCTATAGGCAGACATCATGATATGCTGCTTTCCAATTTTTTTGCACAGAGTGAAGCTCTGATGAACGGAAAAAGTAAAGAAGAAATTACAAGAGAACTTGAAGCCTCCAATATCAGCAAAGAAGAAATAGATAAAATTATCCCCTTCAGGATTTTTAAAGGAGACAGGCCTACTAACTCAATATTGTTTAAAAAACTGACTCCCCGTACGCTGGGGAGCCTGATTGCGATGTATGAACATAAGATATTTGTACAGGGATTTATCTGGAATATTTTCAGTTTTGACCAGTGGGGCGTAGAGCTTGGAAAGGTCCTTGCAAAAAAAATACTGCCTGAACTGGAAAATAATGAAACCATCAGTTCTCATGACAGCTCCACAAACGGTCTTATAAATACTTTTAAAAAAATGAAGGAAACTTCGGGCTTTTAAATTATTATATCCTCAAGTTTTCGCTTGGGAACATGGTGAACCTGATTTTCATCCCTGTAATATTTAATATCTCCTGATTTTTCAATTTCTTCTATTATTATTTTTTCTTTCGGCCTGCCTATTGCTATTACAAGACAGATTTCATATTGGTTTGAGATATTAAGAAGAAGCGATAATTTTTTTCTATCTACGCTGCCAAGCATGCATCCGCCAAGTCCTTTTTCTGCAGCGCCAAGCAGAATAGTCTGGGCAGCTATGCCTTCATCCTGTACAAGTCCCGGCCCTGCTTTATTATCTTTAAGCATAACTATAAAAGCAGAAGGTTTTTCTCCTTCGGGGGGGCTTACCCACCCTTTGCAATAAGCAGCCCATGTAAGAGTTGAATTTATTTTATTATTTGTTTCTTCATCATTTGACAAAAAATACCTCAAAACCTGTCTGTTCATTCCTGATGCTGCAAACCTTGCAAGATCTACCAGTTCTAATAATGTTTCTTTTTTTATTTTTTCATCCTGGAAAAATCTCCTATAGGACCTGTTTTTAATAACCAGTTCTTTTAACATTTTTATTCTCCATTCTAAAATATTTGTCAGTTTACAACTGCAAAATTATTAATAAATTTTGTAAATATAATAATTTTCTGTATCTGATATTTATTAATATTTTATAATTATAAATTTCATGTTATTTAATTCTGCAAATAGTTTCTAATTCTTGCCCAAATAAATGCTCATGAGCATTTTCAGCCATCCATGATATTCTTCATGCTTGCCTTCTCCTATTATATTACTCTCAAGTTCCTCAAATTTTTCTTCTATCAGATTTTTAGTATTTTCAGAAATTTCTTTATCTGCAATCGGAAAAAGTTCTTTTGTTTCTTTCTGGATATGGCTGACAAGCAAAGTAATGTATCCCTGCATGTTTATAGCTATATGATATGCGCCGGGACTGCCTGTTGAAAAATCATGAAGAGAAGCTTTCATTCCTCCTATATAATCTCTGCCTGATTTGTGCTCGCCAAGAAGCTCATTTATCAGCGGAATGTTAGCAGAATTTCTGGTAAGTTCCGGAAATAGTATATCTTCCTCTTTTCCATGATGGCATTTGTCAGCAAAATTACTTAAAAATTCAACTATTTTATTGATATGATCTTTTTCTATGTTTTCTCTTTTCTGGATTTTTGAAGTAATTTTTTGCATTATATTAAGCATTGTAACTATTCCCTTGTGTTCATCTACCAGATCGACAATAGGATTTTTATTCATAGAATCCTCCTTTTATCACTCAGGATTTAATTTGCACCTTAAAAAAGGGTACAGGAAAATAATATTTTAAAATTCATTTATAATAATTATAATAATAATATTCATATAATAAAATTTATTTTGACAATCATGCTTTTATAGTAATTATACCCAGAAGATTTTACTGTTTCTTTTATAAACCAATAATTAAAAACAAAAATGGAGTATTAATATGGATAATGAAAACACAACAAGCAGTACTTCCACATGCAGAAAGGAAAGCAGGGGCCATAGCGGTTCAGGTATGGCAGGAGCTCTTTATTTTATGGGATTTATAGGTGCAGCAGTTTTTTATATCCAGAATTCAGGGACATTCTGGCTGGGAGTTCTCGGATTTTTAAAAGCTTTGGTATGGCCGGCATTTCTGGTTTACGATTTGCTTAAATTCATAATCCTCTAGCTATTGATAAGAGCTTTATTCTTAAAACTGAAAAAATCTGCAATAGCAGTTTTCTAAACTGATAAGCTTTTTTAAATATCAGAATTATTATTTAAAATATCTGAATAATTAAAAATAGTTTTTTTAGCTGAAAGCTTTCCGTTAGAACTTTCCAATAGAACTTTCCGGCATAAAACTGCTGTTTATTCTTTTGCTATTATCTCTGGAATTATTTCTACTCTGGATTTTATTGAATTGGATATAAGGCAATTTTTTTCAACCATATCTATTATGGTTTTTGCTTTTTCTATATCTGATTTATCTGCCACAATAATCAATGGTTTTACGGCTACATCTGTAAACATTAATTTATTTTCAGCAAATTTCAATATTCCTTCAACTTCGCTTTCATAGCTCAAGAATTCAAGTGATTGCTTTTGTGCAAATGAAAGAAAAGTAGTCATGACGCAGGAATTGACTGCAGCTATAAAAAGTTCTTCAGGATTCCAGATGCCGGGATGGCCCCTGAATTCAGGCGGGGTTGCCACCTGGAAACCTTGTTTGCCTTCAGAAGATAGAAATCCCTTTTTCTCGCTTTCCCAT
>JAQVJB010000063.1 GCA_028695395.1 Actinomycetota bacterium
GTTTCAGGAGGAAGAGGTGTAGGCGGTCCGGATAATTTTGCTGTATTAAAGGAACTTGCCGATACCCTCGGAGGTGCAGTCGGGGCATCGAGGGCGGCAGTTGATAATGAGTGGATATCTTATCCTCACCAGATAGGACAGACTGGAAAGACAGTTAACCCCAAGCTTTATATAGCTTGCGGCATTTCAGGAGCTATACAGCATCTTGCAGGAATGCAGACAGCTGACAGGATAATTGCAATAAACAAAGACTCCAATGCGCCTATATTTAAAGTTGCTCATCTTGGGATAGTCGGTGATATCTTTGAAGTGATTCCAGAACTTGTAAAAAAATTAAAAACAGAAAAATCAACAGGAAAGAAAAAAAATTGACAGTTTTAAATAAAGAAGAAATAAAAAAAATAATTCCTCATAGGGAGCCGTTTTTATTTATAGACATGATAAATGAAGTGATACCGGGAAAATTCGTCAGTGCCACAAAGGACGTAAATGCTGATGAATATTATTTTAAAGGTCATTTTCCCGGAAATCCTGTAATGCCCGGAGTCGTGCTTATTGAAACAATGGCACAGGCCGGAGCTGTTTCACTTCTTTTGATGGAAGAATATAAAGGAAAACTAGTTTTGTTTGCAGGAATAGAAAAGGCCCGGTTTAAAAGAATAGTAAGACCGGGTGATACATTGAAAATAGAATCAAATATTCTTAGCATGAGGAGGAATATTGGAAAAGCAGAGGCAAAAGCTGTAGTTGAAGGTGAATTGGCATGCAGTGCTGAATTATTATTTTTTATTAATTGAGATTGTTTAAAAGGATTTATAAATCAAATGGTATACGAAAACAAAGATGCCGGAAAAGACAAAAAAATAGTTCTCATGTTCCCCGGACAGGGCTCACAGTATATCGGAATGGGTATGGAGCTTGCTTTATCGGATAGTAAAACCAGCGCTTATTTTGAAAAAGCTTCAGAGAAGTTATCGATTGATATTTTAAAAATAATAGCCGGTGACAGTAAAGATGGTACAGAACTAACACAAACTTTTTTCAGCCAGGTAAGTATTTTTACCCTCAGTGCTGCAATAAATGATTATATTTTTAATGATATGGAAAAAACCAGGAAAGACATACTTTGCTGCATGGGGCACAGCCTTGGTGATTACAGTGCTCTTTTGTCATCCGGTTATTTTAATTTTGATAATGGCCTTGAGGTGGTAGCCAGAAGAGCCGAGATGATGGAAAAAACGAACAGGGAGGCCGAAGGCATGATGGCAGCCATAATCGGCATTACAATAGAAGAAGCAGAGCTTCATATAGCAGAGTCCGAAGAAGATGTATATCTGGCAAATTATAATGATTATAAGCAGATAGTGATAACAGGACTGAAAAAAAATGTTGAAAAGTTTATTGTTTTTTTAACAAGCAGAAGCAGTGCAAAAATAATTCCTCTTAAGGTAAAAACTGCATCCCACTGTCCATTAATGAAGCCAGTATCTGAAAAACTCTATGATTATTTATCAAAATTTCCTGCAGGCAGTTTAAAAACAGACTTTTTTTCTACTTCAGAAAAAGCATTCTGCATAGAAAAAAATATTCCCCAGGTTCTGTCCGGACAGCTTATTAAGACAATAAACTGGTTTGAAAGCATAGAATATCTGCTGAAATCAAATGCGGAAATATTCATCGAATTAGGTCCGGGAAAAGTACTTTCAAATCTGGTCAGAAGAATATCCCGTAAAAACAATAAAGAAGTAAAAATATTTGATACTGACAGTCTTGAAAGCATAAATAATTTAAAAAATTTTTTAATTGGAAGGTCATAGATGAAACTTAAGAATCAAGTAAGCATAGTAACAGGGGGTTCCTGCGGAATAGGTAGAGATATATGCAGGATATTCTTATCTGAAGGTTCCGATGTTGCGATTATGGATATTAATAAGGATGAAGGTTTTAAGACAATAGATAAATTTAAAGATGAATATCCGGATAGAAATGTATTATTCGTTAATTCAGATATTTCAGATGATGTTTCCGTTGAAAAAAGTATAAATGATATCCATGAGAGATTTGGAAGAATAGATATTCTTGTAAATAATGCAGGAATAACAAAAGATAATCTCCTTTTAAGAATGTCTCTTAAAGAATTTAAGGAAGTATTAGAGATAAATCTGATAGGTACATTTATTTGCTGCAAGGCAGTTTCAAAATATATGGTAAAACAAAAGTACGGAAGAATTATAAATATTTCATCTGTTATAGGGATTAGGGGAAATGCAGGACAGTGCAATTATGCTGCATCCAAAGCAGGTGTAATAGGATTTACCAAATCACTTGCAAAGGAACTTGCAAGCAGAAATATAAATGTAAACGCAATTGCTCCCGGATTTATAAAAACGGATATGACGGAAAAACTGGATGATAAATATAAAGGTAAGATAATCGAAATGATCCCTTCTGGAAAATTAGGCACTACTGTTGACGTTGCGAAGGCCGCACTTTTTCTTGCAAGTGAAGATTCAGATTATATCACCGGCAGCGTTATTAAGATTGATGGAGGTATGGCTATATGAGTATGGATAATAATTGTAAAGGCAGAAGAGTTGTTGTAACAGGAATGGGAACGATAAATCCTATCGGAAAGACATTAAATGAATTCTGGAGCAATCTTTTAAATGGTAAATCGGGGATTTCCAGAATAGATTGTTTTGACACAGAAAAGATTGATTCTAAGATTGCCGGACAGGTAAGAGATTTTGCTCCGCAGGATTTGATAAATTTCAAGGATTTGAAAAGAATGGACAGATTTACCCAGTTTGCTGTAATTGCATCAATAAATGCATTAAAGGATAGCGGTCTTGAAATCAATGAAAATAATAATAAAGATGCAGGTGTTTTTATAGGAAGCGGCGTAGGAGGTCTTGCAACTATTGAGGAACAGCATAAGAAGCTTCTTGAAAAAGGAGCTGACAGGGTGAGTCCTTTTTTAATACCGATGATGATATGCAATATGGCAGCTGCACAGGTATCTATTTTCAGTGGCGCAAAAGGCCCGGTAAATACAACAACAACTGCATGCGCGGCAGGCTCAAATGCGATAGGCGATGCCTTTGAGCTGATTAAGAGAGGAGCAGCTGACATTATGATTGCGGGAGGGAGTGAAGCTGCAATCACTCCTCTGGGAATGGCAGGTTTTTCTTCCATGCATGCACTCTCAACAAGAAATGATGAACCTGAAGCAGCATCCAGGCCTTTTGAGAGAGATAGAGATGGATTTGTTATGGGCGAAGGTGCAGGGATTCTTATCCTTGAAGAGCTTGAGCATGCTTTTCAAAGAGATGCAAAGATATATGCAGAGTTATCAGGCTATGGACTTTCAGGGGAGGCATACCACATAACTGCTCTGGAAGAATCCGGAGTCAATGTAGCCAGAGCTATGGAAAATTGCCTTAAAGAAGCCGGATTTTCAAAAGAAAAGGTGGGTTATATAAATGCGCACGGAACCTCAACTCCTCTAAATGATATTGCTGAAACAAATGCAATTAAACTATATTTTGGCAAACATGCATATAAACTTAATATCAGTTCTACTAAATCAATGCACGGACATTGTCTTGGAGCTGCAGGAGCAATAGAATCCATAGCTACTGTTCTTACAGTGTTTAACAGCATAATACCGCCGACGATTAACTATTTTAACCAGGACAAAAATTGTGATTTGAATTATACACCCAATAAGGCAATAGAAAAAAATATAGATATCGCACTTAAAAATTCAATGGGTTTTGGCGGACACAATGTTACACTTGCATTCAAACGTTTTAAAGGATAAATAGTATTTTAGAAAAAGTGATTTAATATGGTTGACAAATTTAAATGTGAAAAATGCAGCACCGAATCAGACAGAATTGATTTTATTTCCAATAATAATGTATGCCCTGTCTGCAATAAGCATTATTATCTTGATGCATGGCAAAAACTAAAAATTATTATTGACGAGGGTTCATTTAGCGAATTGGGCACTGATATAAATTCTTATGATTTTCTTGGTTTTACCGATACGAAAGCATATGGCCATAGAATAAAAGAAGCAAGGGAAAAAACTTATATATCAGAGGCAGTAATTGCCGGAAGCGCAAAAATAAATGGAACATGCGTTGCAATAGGTATAATGGATTTTGGATTTATGGGTGGAAGCATGGGAAGTGTGGTAGGGGAAAGGATAAGGATCCTTTCAGAATATGCAATCAAGGAAAGACTCCCTCTGATAATATTCTGTTCCTCGGGGGGTGCAAGGATGCAGGAAGGAATAATTTCTCTTATGCAGATGGCAAAGACTGTATCCTGTATCAGAAGGCTGAAGGAATCAGGCATGCCATACATAAGCGTTATAAATAATCCTACAACCGGCGGCGTCAGTGCAAGCTTTGCGAGTACAGCAGATATTATTATAGCTGAACCGGAATCACTTTTTTGCTTTGCGGGCCCCCGTGTCGTTAAGCAGACCATTAAAAAAGAACTTCCTTCAGATTTCGGTCTTGCAGAACGCAACCTGAGAAATGGGCAGATAGATATGATTGTCAATCGTAATGAAATAAAAGACAGACTTTCAAGATTAATAAAAATTTTTTTAAAAGCTTAAGCATGAATGATAAAAAAGAATCAAATGAACTAATGACCTTAACTGCAAATCTTGAAAAAGCAAACATTTTCAAGGGTTTAAATATGCTGTCCAAGTTTAATTTCAGGAATGTAAAATTAAAACTTGCTAATTCCATCAAAAATATAAGAAAAGAAAACCGCCTGGAAAACAAAGCATGGAAAATGGTAGAGCTATCAAGAAAAGAAGAAAGACCCAAGACAAGAGATTATCTCGAACTTATGCTGGACGACTTTATCCCATTGTCGGGAGACAGGCTTTTTGGAGAAGATAAATCGATTATTGCGGGTTTTGGAAAAATCAAAAACAAAAGTGTTGCAGTAATCGGACATAATAAAGGTAAAAACATAAAAGAGAGGCTGGAATATAATTTTGGAATGCCCAATCCTCAGGGTTATAGAAAAGCTATGAGGGTAATGTCTTTAGCCGAAAGATTAAGTATACCTCTTATAACAATAATCGATACCCCAGGCGCTAATCCTGCAATAGAGGCAGAAGATCTAGGCCAGGCTTCTGCAATAGCTAATAGTATTGAGTTTATGTTCAAATTAAAAATCCCTGTAATTGTTATTTTTATAGGTGAGGGAGGAAGCGGAGGAGCCCTGGCTCTTGCAATAGGTAATTATATTATCATGCTTGAGAATTCTACATATTCAGTGATTTCTCCGGAAGGCTGTGCTGCGATATTGTGGAAAGATCAGGGTGCGATAAAAAGAGCTGCGGCAACCCTGAAGCTGACCGCAAAAGATCTTTTGGAACTAAAAGTCATTGATAAAATCATAAGAGAGCCTTTTGGAGGCGCACATAATTCACCTGAAAGAGCAGCAAGAATATTAAAAAAACATATTGAAAATAAAATTGAAGAGCTTTCTCAGATAAATGGTGAACAATTGGTAAAAATGAGATATAAAAAATTCGAGGGTTTTGGCTTTTATGAATAAGTAAAATAACTGGTTTATTAGTTACCCACGATTAAAAGCATTTTTTCTGATTGAGAGATAAAGTTACCGCTTTCCGGGTATTGGGACAGAACGACATTTTTCTGTATGCTGTGCATAACTGCAGAATATCCTATTTCATAATTTATACCCATGCTTTCAAGAATAGAAACAGCATTTTCAAGATTAAGTTTTGTAATATCTGGCACTTCTAACATTTCTTCAATGGTGGAAATAAAAACTTTTACAATACTTCCATAAGAGGCCTCTGCTCCCGGAGCAGGATAAGTATTGACTACTGTACCGGGGGTCAACGTACCTTCAGGGATTTTTTCGGTGATTATTTCAAA
Source organism: Actinomycetota bacterium (assembly GCA_028695395.1). Taxonomy (GTDB): domain Bacteria; phylum Actinomycetota; class Humimicrobiia; order Humimicrobiales; family Humimicrobiaceae; genus Humimicrobium. Next base: position 5,940 of record JAQVJB010000063.1, read on the forward strand.
ACCCAGAGACTCAAGTGAAGATAATGCAAACATGATGTCATATCCTTTTAAATCAGGGACAAGTACCATTTCTTTTCCTGAGCTCACAAAAAGAATTATTTTTTCATCTAAATCAGCACTTTTAAAGTGGGCAGGTTCATGTTTTATAATTACATCTTTCTGGAAAAAATCAGATGGTTCCCATTTCAAGTCCAGGTTTTCAAATCCCAAATCATTAAGTATTTTTCGACCTTCCTCAATATTTATTCCCATAAGATTAGGCAATATGGCTGATGAAGCCTCTTTTCGGCCTTTACTTATTACGACCTTTATTTCAGTATTTTCTTTAGCAGCAATGCCTTCGACCGGGTCCTGATTTATTATATATCCTTCAGGTATATCATTGCTGAACTCTTCACCATCTGCTGATATTTTAAGGTTTATTGACTGCAGCATCTTTTCAGCACTGAAGTATTCCATATTCGTGAGCGAAGGTACAATAACAGGTTCCTCCTGATTTTTTAGCATGCTGTTATTTATAAGAGCCCATATGGAAATAGCCATAAAAATAGCTAAAAAAGGAAGAAGTATCGACCAGGTAAGTATAAGCTTTTTTTTATCTTTTCTTTCCGATGATTCTTTGAAAGCCACATCTTCTTTCTCATTATCCGCATATTCCTTTTTCTTTTCGCCTGCTTTGGGAGCAAATTTAAAATAACCTATTTTCCTTATAACGCTTTTTTGTTTTGAAACTTCCTTTTCTTTTTTTTCTTCATCTGCAAGAGGCTTGCCCTTAAGGAAATTTATTAAATCAGACTTTAAGTCGGCAGCACTTTCATATCGTTTTAAGGGATTCTTCTGAAGACATTTAAGCACAATTTTTTCAATTTTTTCCGGTATTTCAGGAACAAGTATTGAAGGTTTTATTGGCTTTTCATTTATATGCTTAAGGCTGATGTCTATTGAATTTTCGCCCCTGAAAGGAACATCTGCAGTAAGCATTTCATAAATTACTATTCCAAGCGAATAAAGGTCAGTTGAATAACTTAAAATTTTTCCTTGAGCCTGCTCAGGGGATATATAATAAGATGTACCTAAAATATTTATTGTCTTTGTATTGTCTTCAAGAAGAGACTTAGCAATGCCGAAATCAGTTATTTTAAGAGTACCATCTGTAGTTACAATAATATTCTGAGGCTTTATGTCCCTGTGAATCAAGTTGTTTTTATGGGCGACTTCAAGGGCATTACATATCTGTACAGAATACCTGGCAGCGGTTATCGGATTAATTATTCCCTGTTTTTCTATAATCTCTGCAAGGCTCAGACCTTCAACATATTCCATACAGATAAAATAAGAGTTTTCAACCTGGCCCCAGTCAAATATTGCTACTATGTTTGGGTCATTAAGCCTGGCAAGTATCTGAGCTTCTTTTTTAAATCTTACAACGAAATTTCTATCGTTTGCATAAAAGCGGGATAAAATCTTAATAGCTACTTTTCTATGAAGTTTTATATCATTTGCCAGGTATACATCAGCAGAACCGCCGGTGCCTATCTTTTCAACTATTTCATATCTATCTGCAAGAACTGATCCTATCATAATACAGTTTTCTTTTAATTCTTTATGACAATGACAGTAATATTATCATTGCCTCCATTTTTAATTGCTTTTTTTACCAGGTTTTCTGCTATTTCCCTCGGACTTTTGCTTTTTGATTTATCTAAAATCTTTCTGATTGAGTCATCATATACCATTGAACTTAAACCGTCAGAACAAATGAAGATGATGTCGTTCTTTAAAAGATCAAACTTGAAACATTCAAGGCTTGATATATCATTTTCACCAATGATACCTGTAAGATAATTTTTCTGGGGATGTGTAAATAATTCCTCATAAGTTATTGCGCCTTTTTTATAAAGAGCAAAAACAAAAGTATGGTCTTCTGTTAAAAGACTGAGCTCAGAATTTCTGTATAAATAAAGCCGGCTGTCTCCCACGTGGGCTACGTAGCATTTTTCATTTTTTATAAATAAACATGTAAATGTAGTTCCCATACCGCTATATTCTTCATTTTCAAGTCCCATTTTATATATCTTAGTATTAGCATATTCTATGCTTTCAACCATCATTTTCTGGATTTCATCAGCATTGCTGTTTTTTGATATTTTTTTTGAAATGTTATTTGCCTTTTCTATCTGTATTGCCTTGCCATTAGCTTCAGGCTTGTTTGATAGAAGACTTTGAAAATGTTCAACAAAATAAGTTATTGCATACTTGCTGGCTACTTCGCCAGCATTATGTCCTCCCATACCGTCAGCAACTATCAGCAGGTCTTTTTCTGCATAGTAGCTGTCTTCATTGGAGGACCTGAATTTTCCTATATCACTTAATGCATAATATTCCATATGAAACATTATAGTTAAATAAAGGGAGTATGAAAAATAATTTATTATTATCAAGAATAAACGAGGAGTTATTGGTAAAACAATCTTAATTTTATATAATACAAAATAATATCTTTTTAAAATTGTTTTTGTTAAAATTTAGCACAGTCGGGCGGATGGCGGAACAAGACAGTCCAGTATAGAACTCGCAGATTTAAGCATAATTTATCCAGATCTTGCAGAAGATTTTGAAAATCAAACTGACATAGTTCTTAGCTTTGTAAGAATAATTAAATTAATCTCTCTCTCTTTTTCACACTTAAATTTTTTTACTTATGAGGCAATTTTACTTTATGCAAATTTGATTAATTATCTTATAAGTATTAACAATATTGGTAATATCTATCTAATATTTCAAAACAAATTTGATAATATACCTTAATAGTATTAAAATAATTGGTACTATGTCAGAAAATAATCAAATATTTAAACATTCAGGGTTAAATGACTTCTTTTCCCAACACGCTGTATTTACAATTGAAGAGTTGGATCATTTTCTTTTAAGTAAAGGATCCTTAAATTTAAATACGCGAAAGTCTTTATTGGCCTATTATTGCAAAAAAGGCCGTATAATTAATATACGCCGTGGTCTTTATGCAGCAGTTCCTTATGGTTCAGACCCATCATCATTTCCTATGGACCCATATCTTTTGACGGCGAAGATGGCCAAAGACGCAATTCTTGCATATAATACTGCACTAAATTTTCATGGCAAAGCTTATTCAGTTAATAACAGGCTTCTATACATATCCAGTAAAAAACAACTAAATCTCAAATTCAGACAATATGAGATAAAAGGTATAATTACCCCCAGTGTCTTGAGTGCAAAAGGAAAAGAAATGTTTGGGGTCGCAGTTTTTAATCGCTCTGGAGTAGAACTTAAAGTGACCAACCTTGAAAGGACATTTGTTGATGTTCTTGACAGACCTTATCTTTCTGGAAGCTGGGAAGAGATATGGAGATCTCTTGAATCAATAGAGTTTTTTGATCTAGACCAGGTTATCACTTACGTATTTTTACTGGAAAATAGAACTACTGCTGCAAAAGTGGGATTTTTTCTTGAAGGACATAGAGATGTTTTAATGGTGGAGGATAAATACTTGGAAAAACTAAAAGAACTCCGCCCAAAAAAACCTCATTATTTATCGCAAAACAGATGTAAAGATTGCCGTTTAGTAAAGAACTGGAATCTTATGGTCCCACTTGAGATTTTAGATAAATCCTGGGAGAAACAATAATGAAATTGACAGAATCAGATATTCTTCCAATAGCTGAAAAAACCGGGTTTAGGATTGAAATGATTGAGAAAGTGCTTCTTTTGATAAATCTTCTTAATAATCTTAACTCTCATCCATTTTTAAAACGAAAATGGGTTCTAAAAGGGGGAACTGCCCTAAACCTATTTTTACTTAACCTCCCAAGACTCTCTGTAGATATAGACATAAACTATATTGGCGCATTGGGCCGTGAGCAGATGCTTACAGAGCGGCCAGGAATAGAACAGGCGGCACAAGCTGTATTTTCCCGGGAAGGGTTTATAATCAAAAGACTGCCTGAAGAACATGCTGGCGGGAAATGGCGTTTGGGATATCAAAGCATTACAGGGCAACCTGGCAATCTTGAAGTTGATATTAATTTCATGTACAGACGGCCTCTTTATGATATTTCCATTGTTGATTCACATCCATTTGGTAATTTTGTTGCCAAAAAGATACCTGTTCTTGATTTGCACGAACTTGCAGCTGGAAAACTTGCAGCGCTTTTGTCCAGAGAACAAGCAAGAGATCTATATGACTGCTACCAGATTCTTAGCATACAGGGTATTAAAAATGATTATCTCAGAATAGCATTTGTTGTATATGGAGCAATGAACCGCAAAGACTGGAGAACAGTATCAGTAGAAGGTTTAGATTTTGATTTAGCTGAACTTTCCAGACAGTTAATCCCGACTCTTAATATAGAAATACTGAAAAAGGACATATCGACTGCACAATTCGGAGAAAAACTTTTAAATAATTGTAAGAAAGCACTATCTGCAGTGCTACCCTTAAAAGATATGGAAATGGAGTTTCTTGATAGACTTTTGGATAAAGGGGAAATCATTCCTTCACTTTTAACATCAGATAAAACGATAATAAGAAAAATTAAAAAGCAGCCTCTTCTTGAATGGAAAGCATTAAATGTAGAACAATATAAAAAGAAATGAAATACACATGATAACAATCCAAATGAATCACTTTTTGGAATGATAAAAATTAGTTTTAAAGAATATGAGATTATCGAAAAAGAAAAGCAGATAACAAAGATAATAAATGGGGTAGAGGTTGCAGAAATTGTTATAGAAAAAGAGTATATAGTTTATAGAAATATCTCCATTTAAATTGATGATTCGGTTCCATGCTTATATTTAATATCCAGTCAAAGCGTACACTACTATTAATTATTAAAAAATATATCAAATTAATTGCACCAAAAATTGATTCTGAAGGGTCACGTAAATATTTTTCTGTAAATTAACAGCTGGACTTGTCGCCAACCTTTCAAATAATTATAGTTAGTTTTATCAAGAATAAACGAGGAGTTATTGGTAAAAAAATCTTAATTTTATATAATACAAAATAATATCTTTTTAAAATTGTTTTTGTTAAAATTTAGCACAGTCGGGCGGATGGCGGAATTGGCAGACGCGCTAGGTTCAGGACCTAGTGTCCGCAAGGACATGGGGGTTCAAGTCCCCCTTCGCCCACCA
>JAQVJB010000149.1 GCA_028695395.1 Actinomycetota bacterium
AATATAGAGAACTTAAATTAATTTAATATCAAAATTTATACTTCAGCATTTGCTGCCAGATGTTCTATTATTTGCAGTATGGTTTTACTAAGTAGTATAAGAAAATTATTTAATGCAAACCTAATTCTTTACTGATTTTTTTCATTCCTCTTAAGGATACTTCAAAAAATTCTAAAAGTTCATATCCAAGTCTCTCAGATAGAAGCATGCTATTTCTGTTTGCCCCTTTTGCAAAAGATTTTTCTTTGTACCTGTTAAAAACAAACTCGGCATCTATAGCAGAAAGGCTTTTTTCCTGTTTTATCAATGCTGATGCCACAATTAAGCCTGAAACAGGGTCGCTGGAGAATAAAGCTATATCCATTTCGCTTTTTAATGGAAAACCATGAACATCATTATGAGCTTTTACAGCATAGATTATTTCATCACAATATCCTTCTTCTTTTAATATTTTTTCACTGATAAGAGAGTGGTTGAGAGGATCATCAGCTGTTTCTTCATAATCAATATCATGCAGCAAGCCTGCCATCGCCCAGATATCTTCGTCAAATTTTCTGTCGGTTCCGTCAATGGAAAATCCTTTCATATTCAAATCCTGGGCAATTTCCTTCATAATCGCTTCTACCGCCAGACAGTGTTTGATTAGATTTTTATTCTTTAATTTCTTTTTAAGCAGGTCTAGTGCCAGGCTCCTATTCATTTTTACTCCCTCGTATAAAAAGATAACTATTTTTTATTAATATATTTTTTATAAAATATTAACCAAATAATCTTGCTAAAGATTAATTTTAAATATATTTTATCTCTTTAATCAAATTGTTTTTTTTAAATTATTTGTTAGTATATTATATTTAATGAAAGTAACCCCTTTTTTTATTAGAAATATACAAATGATTATAGTAAAAGAATTAACAAAAAAATTTGAAAAAATAGTTGCTGTAAACAATATCTCCTTTAATATAAAAGATGGCGAGATTTTTGGATTCCTCGGACCTAACGGAGCTGGTAAAACCACAACAATAAGAATGCTTACCACTCTTATCCGCCCTTCATCAGGAACTATAGAAATCAATGGCATGGATTCATCTCTGCATGCTGAAAAAATAAGAAAAATAATAGGCATACTTACTGAAACACCGGGAATGTATGAAAAAATATCTGCTTTTGACAATCTCAGGTATTTTGCCAGTTTCTACAGCATGGAGGACCTGGAAATAAAAAAAAATATTGAAAAATTTCTCAGGATGTTCGGATTATGGGAAAGAAGAAATGATATGGTAGCTACATTTTCAAAAGGAATGAAGCAAAAACTTTCAATATCTAGAGCTTTAATACATGAACCAAAAATATTATTTTTAGATGAACCCACTGCAGGCCTGGATCCTGAGAGTGCTTTTATGGTAAGAAAATTTATAGAGAATATGAAAAATGATAAAACCACTGTTTTTTTATGTACTCATAATCTTGAAGAAGCACAGACACTTTGCGATACAGTATGCATAATAAAAAATAAAATAATTAAAATATCATCTTTAAAAGAACTACAGAATCTAAAAAATATAAAAACTTTTATTTTAAAAGTAAAAAAGCATAATGACAGAATAGTCAGTATTATAGAAAATTTTAGGAAATATGTGACCTATCGAATAGAAAATGAAGAAATAATACTTAATATAGAGGATTTTGAAAATAATAATCCCCTGCTGATTAAAGAGCTTGTAAATAATAATGCAGAAATAATATATTTCAGCGAAAAAAAGGAAAGCCTTGAAGAAATATATCTTGAACTTATTAAAGGATAAATATTAGATGAGAAACGCACTTATAATATTTAAAAAAGAGATTAAAGAAGTTATTAAAAGCAAAAGCATATGGATACCTACAGTTATCCTAAGCCTCATGTTCTGCATCATTCTTCCAATAGGGATAACAGCAGGAAGCTCGGAAATTACATCAGATCCGGATGCGGCAGAAATATTTTCGAAATTACTTCCTGGGCATGACTCATTCAGCGCAATGATTATCTTTTTAAGCAAACAACTTTTGATTTTTCTGCTTTTAATTCCTGCCATGATTCCGAGCCTGATTGCCCCTACTTCAATTACTCTTGAAAAAGAAAGCAGAACTCTTGAGCCGCTGCTTGCGACTCCGATTAAAACAAATGAACTATTGCTGGGCAAAACGCTTACTTCCCTTATCCCGTCAGTGATAATATCTACATTTAACTTTATATTGCTTTCTGTAACAATAGATATATTGTCCTACCAGAAATTAGGTTATTTAATACTGCCCAATGCTGAATGGTGTATAGTAGCTTTTATATTAAGTCCTGCAATCTCATTTATAATCACAATGATAAGTATTATCATTTCCTCAAAAACAACAGATATAAAGTCGGCTCAGGGAATCGGTTCAGCAGTAATATTACCTATCTATGCAATTATAGGATTGCAAATTGCAGGGTTTTTCATCATGAATATCATTTATCTTCTTATAGCCTGCTTAGTTTTAATAGCCTTATGCCCGCTAACTCTTAAAATAGCAGTCAGGGTATTTGACAGAGAAAATATACTCATAAAATGGAAATACAAATAGCGATAGTTTTTAAGTAAAAT
>JAQVJB010000150.1 GCA_028695395.1 Actinomycetota bacterium
AGGATGAGACTTTATCAGTAAAAATAGAGATTGATACAAATCCACCACAAGGAGCAAATACAGAGGTCACACTTATCAGAAAATATGTTTTACTTAATATATTGTTTCTGTTAACCTAAAACTAAGCCATATTTCATTTGAAAACTGTACCACTCCTAAATAACATAACCCTATATAATTCTTAAATTATATAGGAAGGAAGAAGGAGTGATAAACTTGGCAGACAAACAAAAGATAATTCTAAAAGCAGTTCTTGAGGGGACTTCTCAAAGACAAATATCAAGAGAGATGAAAGTATCAAGAACTACAGTGGCAAGATATCTTAAAAACTATGAAGATTCTAAATCAAAGTTAATGAAAAGTGATAATATCAAGCTTAAGGAAAATATAATCTCTCCTCCAAAATACAATAGCTCTGGAAGAAAAAAAGTAAAACTTAACTGTGAGATAATTGAAAAGATAACATCATTTCTAAAAGAAAATGAAGAAAAGAGATCTACGGGGCGCTACAAGCAGCAGAAAAAGAAGATTGATATCCTTCAAGCTCTGCGCGATGCCGGTCATGACATCGGATATACGACTGTGTGCGCTGCTGTAAATGATATTGAAAGAAAGTCAAGAGAAGCCTTCATAAGACAAGAGTATAACTTAGGAGATGCTGCTGAATTTGACTGGGGTGAAGTAAAACTAATCATTGATAAAAAGTTAAGAATAATTCAAATGGGAGTATTTACAACCTGCAGAGGCAACTATCGCTACGCAGACCTTTACTACAGCCAGAAGATGGAAAATTTCCTGCATTTGCATACTGAATTTTTTTCTCACGTCAGCGGAGTATATCGGCAGATAGTCTACGACAATCTTCGGACTGCTGTTGCCAGATTTGTGGGTAAAAATGAGAAAGTGCCAACAGATGATCTTTTAAGATTATCAATCTATTACGGATTTTCATACAGATTCTGCAATACTTCCCGGGCAAACGAAAAAGGCCATGTAGAAAGAAGCGTGGAATATGTAAGAAGAAGGGTTTTTTCTAAAAAAGACAGTTTTCTATCACTAGAAGAAGCAAAAGAGTATCTTAGGCAAGAGCTTTCAGAGCTTAACCTTAAGGGACAGGCTCTTGAAAATGGCCTGTCTGCAGCAGAGATATTATCTGAAGAGAAAGCCTGCTTACTTTTTCTTCCTCCCAAATATGACAGTGCCAGGGTCTGTGAGCGAAGGGTCAATAAATATTCCGTTATTGAAATAGATAGCTGCTTTTACTCTGTTCCCGATGCGTATGTGAAAGAGTTTGTATTTGTAAAAGCTTATCCTGAGAAAATAATTATCTATTACAAAGAAAATGAAATTGCCGCACATAAAAGAAAATATGGCCACTTTGAGTGGAGTATAGAGATTGAGCACTATCGGCAGACGTTTCTAAAAAAACCCGGGGCGCTTGCAAAGAGTGTGGCCCTGTTGCAAGCAGCACCGGATTTAAGAAAAATATATGATAATCATTATATAGGTCGTGAAAAAGATTTTATAGAACTACTTGAAATAATTGCAGGCAGGGGCCTGGATAAAGTTAAAGAGGCCATATCTAAACTGGAAAGCATTAACCCGGGGGCCATAAACACAGAAAAAATCAAAATGATTGCAGAGAGAGACGAAACTAGAATCATTAAACCATTAGAAGTAGCAAATACCCAGATAGAAGCTTACTCAAAGGATATTCTCTTAAATTACGCTGCCCTTCTTAACTTCTCTTCACAAGCGGAGGTTAAAATAATATGACAAAAGATAAAATATGTTCCCAAATTGTAGAATATGCCAAAGAGATTAAGATGCCCGCCACCGCAAGGTTTTTTGAAGATGAGATAAGAGAGGCTGAAGTAGCAAACAAGTCATTTGCAGAGTTTCTTCGTGATCTTCTTCAGAAAGAATACGATTTAAGGAAGGAAAACGGAAAGAAAAATAGAATAAGAGTGGCAGGCTTTCCAATAAAGAAATACCTGGAAGATATTCAAGTTGAATACTTGCCTGAGGATGCAAGGAAAAAGCTGAATATATTTAAAAGTCTTGATTTTATTAAAAACGGCCAGAATATAATTTTAGCAGGAAGCCCGGGTACGGGAAAAAGTCATCTTGCAATTGGCCTTGGAATAAAGGCAGCCATGGCAGGATATCGTGTAGCCTTTAGCACCATACCGCTTTTAATCAATCAGCTAAAGGAAGCCAGGGGTCAGAGCATTCTTCGATCATATGAACTCAGGTTTGAAAAGTATGATTTGGTAATAGCTGATGAACTTGGTTATATTTCTTTTGACAGACAAGGATCGGAGCTTTTATTTACCCATCTTTCACTAAGAGCTGGTAGAAAATCAACAATAATTACAACTAATTTATCATTTGAACGGTGGGATGAAATATTTGCAGATCCTGTTATGACTGCGGCCATGATAGACAGGCTTACCCATAAATCATATATTGTTAATATGAATGGCCCGTCTTACAGGGTTAAAGAGACTAAAGAATGGTTAGAAAGTCAGAATTAATTTTTTTAAGTGGCACAGTTTTCGAGTGAAATTTGGTACAGTTTTGGGTTGTAAAAAACA
>JAQVJB010000002.1:0-15496 GCA_028695395.1 Actinomycetota bacterium
TTTTTTGTGTAAACTACTAATTATATAAATAGCCTGGATAGAAATTATATCTGCCCAGGCTATTTATATGAATTCAAATTAACTCAAAATTACCAATTTTAAGTTAATAGATTACTCATAATAAAAACTGCTTATGTTCTCTTAGCTTTAAGAAGACCTTCTTCTCTTCTTATTTTTCTAAGAGCTTCTACATATTCTTTATCATAAGTGCAGCATCCAACATTTTTTTGCCTTATAAGAAGTTCTATGCACTGGTCGCAGGCTGTACACCATTTCACTTCATCGTCTTTGTTTTCTTTCATTTTTGCAGCCATGCTTGAATCAGCCAGAGATTGTCTCCCTATAGCTATCATATCGGTAACCCCGTCTTTTATATTTTTATTGCCCCAATACCTGATAGATGCTTCCTCTTTCTTGACTGCCTGAAGGTTATTATTGCCATTATTTAAAACCGAATAAGCAGAACCTATAACTACTGTTTCCGGTTTTAAAACGCTCTTAACTGCTTTCTGGAAAGTAAAATGCAGATATACGTCATCAGGTATTTTTTTATCCGGTTGTGATAAAGCCAGTGTTATAGAAGGGCATCCGGCAGATACTAATATATAATCTGCTCCTCTTGCTTCCAGGTTTTTCACAAGATCAAGGGATTCGCTGATATCCATTAATGCTGAATTAGGGCCTGCACTTCCACAACCTCCCGGGAAGCCTTCCCATACTGAAACCTTTGAACCTATAATAAAATTAGGATCATTTATTTCTTTTTGCAGCCTTTCATAAATAGTATAAGCAAATCTTGTTCTGTTTTCCCATGAACCACCGTATTTCCATTTTCTGTCATTGAATGGTCTAAGTATCTGGGAGCCGAGATAACCATGGCACAATTTCATATCTATGCCATCTGCACCTGCAGCATGAGCTATCTTTGCGGAAGTGATAAAATCATCCATAATTTTTTCCAAAGCCTCTTCCGTAAGTATTTCTCCGCCAAAACCAGGTAAAGGCTTTACGGTAACCCTTTTTGAAAAATCGGGATGGCTTATTTCTCCAGAGTGAGTAAGCTGGAATAAAAATATTGTTTTCGGATTTATTGATTTCATTTCTTTTACAAATTTTGCAAGCGCCTTTTCATTTCGGGGCATTATGCTTAATTGCATTTTTCTTGATCTGCTTTCATAGCCTACAGTTATTGCTTCCAGAACAACAACCCCTGAGCCGCCTTCAAAATGCTTTCCGTATCTTCTGTAAGTTTTTTCTCCTGGATTTCCTTCTTCATCAGCATCACAGCATTCCATTGCATTAATTGCGATTCTATTTTCTGAGATTTTGTTTCCTATTTTAATAGGCTGGAATAAATAATCAGTATCATTCATTTGAGTCTCCTTTCAAAAATAATTATTAGGCCGGAAATGGGATTCTTCATTATAGAGGCTATTCTATTTTTATAATGATTGAATGTAAATACATAAATTATCTTAGGATAAAACTGGTATAATGCTAGTATAATAAATATAAAAATCAGTTATTTAATTTATTATCCCTGTTTAATACAAATACTTTTTATTGATTAGCTTATCCCAGATTTAAAAGGTAAGACTGAAGATTTATATTTTTATTTGTCAGCCCTAATTTTTTTCTGATATTTAATCTGTGAAAATCTATTGCCTTTGAAGAAGAACCGGTAATTTCTGAAATCTCCTTCGTGGTCTTTCCTTCCTTGATCAGGGAAGCAATTTGTATTTCTTTAGGAGTGAGATTATATAATTCTGAAGAAAGCTTTAATGCGAGAGGTTCTATTATCTTATTTAAATAAAATTCAATTTGCTCTACCTGTTTTATTTCCGTGCTTTTCTTTAATCTTATTTTCAATTCTTCCAGGACAGGCTTGATAAAGATGCTTATATTGGAAACAATATTTTCAGCAATACGTTTTTCTTCCTTTTCAATTTCCCTGAAAAGAACTTTTAGTGCGGTATCCTGCTCCTGGAGAGTCTGGTTTTGAAGGTGTAGTCTTTTTTTAAGCATGTCTGATACTTGCTGTATTTTTTTCGTTCTCGTTATATCGCGGACATATTCGATTATGCCGACAACATTGTTTTTATCGTCAAACAAAGGAAAGGAAAAAAGCTCATGCCAGCCTTCCGGATTTTGAGGAGTTTTATATTTTATTATATTTACATTTGATTTTTTACTTTTTATTGCCTTGATTGTGGGACAATCCTTGCAAGGTGATTTTTTATTATGATAAATCTGATAGCATTTTTTTCCGATAAAAGGTTTCTTAAAAGAATACCAGTTTTCCATTGCGGAGTTTGTCCCAAGAATATTTAAATTTTTATCCAGTATGCTTATACCGTCCTGAATGCTTTCAAAAAGGTATGAAAGAAATTGTTCAAATTCTTTTAATAACTTTTTTGCATCATTTTCTGATAGGCTTTCATGATTTTTCTTGCTAATCCAGGATTTTAAAAAATCAATTTTTTCCATTTGATTATGTTTCTTTTCTTCTTTGCCGGAAAATATTCTAAAAGTGATTTTTAATAGTATAATTAACGAAATTCAAGATAAAATATGTATAATTATAATTATTTTTTTGTATTAATTAAACCTTTTCCCTAAAACATAAAATCATTTTTATACATTTTATCATTTCACTCCTTCAGGCGACTTAATACTATGGCAAGAAGTCTTGGGAGCTATTTTCTAAACGCAAATGACAAAATTCATAAATTATATGATTGGCTTTAATACCTTAATAATAGTATTCTAATTATGCTTCTCTTAACAGGATTAATCATTAAAGATAAATAAAAAGCATAATAGCTTTTCTAACCTCACATACCAAAGATTTTAACTTTATTTTATTTTACTTAAAATATTTATTAATATATTATATATTTCCTAAATTATTTCAGATCTTTTTAAATTTCTATTAATCGGAGGAGAACATGCCGGAGATAAGCTATGATTTTAACAAAATTCTTTCTCAGAGAGCACGAAATCTTGAGGAAAGCCCGACTTTTGCACTTGAAAAAAAGATAGATGCTTTTGATTCAAAACTGAAAAAGGAAGGCAAATTTGTTATAAGATTTGGTATAGGACAACCTGATTTTAATACACCTGAGAATATTAAAGAAGCAGCAAAGATTGCTATTGATGAGAATAAAACCAAATATACTGCTTCAACAGGAATAAGAGAACTTAAAAATGCAGTCATTGAAAAATTCAGAAAAGAAAATAATCTTGAATATGAATTGGAAAATATTTTTGTCGGTAATGGTGCAAAGCAGGTCCTTGATGTAATCATCAGAACTTTTGTCAATAAAGGTGATAAAGTCCTTATACCTGTTCCTTACTGGGTAAGCTATACCCAGCAGGTTATATTATCAGAAGGAGAACCGGTTTTTGTAAAATATAATAATGAACTTAAGATAGATTTAAATGATCTTGAGAAAATATGCAATAGGTATGGAAAGCAGGTAAAGCTGATAATATTAAACAGCCCAAATAATCCAAGCGGAATAGTCTACAATAAAGGTGAGCTTGAAGCTATCGGAGAAATATGTGCCAAAAATGGTATTTTTATTATCTCAGATGAAGTTTATGAAAAATTCCTTTATGGCGAGATAAAGCATTATAGTATTGCTGCATTAAGTGAAGAATTAAAGAAGATTACCATTACAGTAAATGCTGTTTCAAAAACATACTCTATGACAGGCTGGAGGATAGGATATTGTGCTGCTGCAAAAGAAATAATAAGCCAGATGGCAAAAATCCAGGACCAGGCGGCCTCCAATCCATGTACTCCTGCGCAATGGGCATCTATCGAAGCTCTTAATGGTAGCCAGGAATCAGTTAATGTAATGAGGAATGAGTATGAAAAAAGGAGAAATTATATTTTTGAAAGACTAAGCAATATAAAAAATATAAAATGCAATCTTCCTGAAGGTGCTTTTTATGTATTTCCCGATATTTCGGGGTTTTTTAATAAAAAGATAAAGAGCTCTTTTGATTTTGCAGAACAGCTGCTGGAAAATGATTTTGTAGGAGTGGTTCCGGGAGCTGCTTTTGGAGATGACAGATTCATAAGAATCAGTTATGCAACTTCAATAAATAATATAAAAGAAGGTATTGACAGGCTTGAAAATTTTTGTAAAAAGATTTCATAGTTGATTTCAAAGCATTATAATTAATTGTTAATATAGTACCTGAATATATATTTAAAATATAAGATATGAAAAAGATTGAATGCATATTCAGACCGGAAAAACTTGATGAGGTAAAAGAAGCATTGAATAAAAAGGGATTTACCGGTCTGACTGTTACGGATGTTCTTGGATGCGGAAAGCAAAAAGGACGAAAAGAAGTTTACAGGGGTGTTGCCCTACATATAAATCTATTACCGAAAATAAAAATTGAAATAGTTGTAAAAGACGAAGATGCTAAAGATATAGCTGATTTAATTATTAAGACTGCCAGAACAGGGAATATTGGTGATGGCAAGGTTTTTGTAAGCAGCATAGAAGATGCATACAGAATAAGAACAGGCGAATCTGGTGAATCTGCAGTATAATTGTTAAAATTTTAACTGATAATGGTCTAAAAATGAAAAGGTTTATAAAAACCGCTTTATTTCTAAGTATAGTTATTTTTATCTCTGTTTTCCTGCCGGGCAATATTTTCTCTCAGGACAGTACCAGCAATGAAGATATGCTTTCTCTTCAAGACGAAGTGTTGCTGGTTCAGCCTTCAGTCTGCTTTATTTCTACATACTGGTCTGCCAGGGTTTATGATGATAACACTGAAGAATGGAGTAAAACCTATTATTATGGTCCGGTTTGCGGAACAGGATTTTGTATTAATTCTGAAACAGGCCATATAATAACCGCAGGTCATGTTGTTGATGCTCCTTATAATACTATTAAGAGAGAAATACTTGATCAGTATATATTGGATAAATATCCAGATGATTATTATGAACTGTCCGAGTCTGACTGGGATACTATTTTTATTTTTTTTAAGGTAGAAGGCATGCAGAAAAACATGCCTGACAGAGAAATATTTGTTCAATTTAATCAGGCTATAGCATCTATGCCGACAGAAAAAGATGATAACTTAATCCGTGCGGAATTGATTGAATTAAGTGATAGAAAAAACAGAGATATTGCCATGATACAGATACAGCCTGTAGTTGGAAAAGCGCTTTCTGCAGCAGTTCTGGCTGATTCATCAGATATTGAAATACTTGATCCTGTAAAAATAATAGGATATCCATATACTTCTGAAATCGGTCAGGATAATCTATTAAACCCTACAATAACCAGCGGCACACTTAGCGGAAGCATAATAGTTGCAGGTAATCAGCTTATACAAATACAGGGAGATGCCCGTCCGGGTAATAGCGGAGGCCCGGTCTTGAATTCTGCAGGAGAGGTGATAGGAATAATAACTAATGCTACAGATGAAACGAATAATTATTTAAGACCAAGCAATGATATTAAAATTATAATGGGTAAGGTATCTAATAAAACCGGAACGATTGAAGAGGAATGGAAAACAGGGCTTATGATGTTCAGGCAAAAACATTATATTGAAGCAATAAAGCATTTCAATAACGTATTAAATCTTAATCAGACACACTTGCTTGCCCAGGAATTTAAAGCAAAAGCTCAGAGCAACATAGCTGATGATGTTCCTCTTGCAGCCGAGGAAGATGCAACTGCTGATAAAAAAGTTTCAGAAGAATCAATTACCAGCACATCTGCTGCTGTATCAGAAGAATCTGCAGAAAATGATGAAAATCGATTTAAGTTTTTAACGATAATATTGATTATCTCAAGCATTATTTTTTTAGCTGTTCTTATTGTGATAATCCTGATTGTTTTGAAGAAAAGAAAAATAAAAAAGAAAATAACAAATAATTATGACATTAATGAAGATACAGATCATGTAATAACTGTTGAAGAGTTGAAAGCTACAAGAGAAATTAAATTTAAAGGCGGGGAAAAAGAATTGCTGTGTTCGAATTGTGGAGCGATTGTTAAAGAAAGTCAGCCATTCTGTTCGCAATGCGGGGCAAGATTAAACCCGTAATTGATTATTTTATCAAAGTCTTATAGATTAGTTATCATTAATTTGGTTAACTTTTTATATAAAATATTAATCACTTAGATTTGCAGCTAGAAAGCATGGATAGTTTTCAGGATAAAAAGGATTATAAGGATAGGCTAAAAAGTCTTTATAAATTCAATGAGATTTTATTAAAAAATTCTCCTGTAGCAATTGCAGTTTTAAATCCGGATGCTTCAATTAGATATATAAACCCTGCTTTTGAAAAACTGACCGGTTTTTATTCCAAAGAAATAATCGGGATAAAGAATCCTTATCCCTGGTGGGATAAGGACAAAATATCAGAGATTAATATTATTTTTGAGAAGATGCTCTCAGGGAAATTATCAAAAGCTGAATTATCATATAAGTCTAAAGCGGGCAAAAAGTTAAAGGTTATTGTATCATGCAGTATTTTTAAAGAAAAAAATAATGACAAATATTATATTGCAAACATAGTAGATGTTACTGAGGAAAGAAAAAAAGAAAAAAAACTTGAATATGCGTCTTTTCACGATAATCTTACAGGAATCTATAACAGGGCTTATTTTAATGAAGAGATAAAGAGGCTAAGCAAAAGCAGGCTTTATCCAATAAGCATAATAATGGGGGATATAAACAGTTTAAAACTTATAAACGATGTATTCGGACATTATAAAGGCGATCTTTTATTAAAAAAAACTGCAAAGATAATTAAAAAATGCTGCAGAAATGAAGACATAATATCCAGATGGGGCGGAGATGAATTTTCAATAATATTGCCGAAAACTAATGAAGAGACTGCAGAAAAAATAATTTTAAGAATAAAAGAAGTTTGCAGAAAAGAGAATATCAATGAATTGCCTGTAAGTATTTCTTTGGGTTCTGCCACCATTAAAACAGGCAAACAAAAAATAAAGACAATAATAAAAGATGCTGAAGACAGGATGTATGAGGCAAAACTTATTGAAAGCGAGAATGTGACCAATCGTATAATAGGGGAAATCGAGGGTTTGCTTATCAAAAAAAATATTGAGAATAAAGGCCATATCAACCGTTTAATGGAAATGGCAAAGAAAACTGCTAGTATTATCAATCTTAAAAAAAATGAAATAAGTAATCTTGAGTTTTTATGCAAATTTCATGATTTGGGTAAAATAACTATACCTGAAAGTATAATAATGAAAGCCGACAAACTTCTTGAAGATGAATATAAACTGTTAAAAAAAAATCCGGTTATAGGCAGCAGAATAATTGAATCTTCTCCCAAAATAGCCCACGTATCAGAACTGATTCTTTCATACCATGAAAGATGGGACGGGAAAGGATATCCAAGAGGATTAAAAGGTAAGGAAATTCCTTTTCTTTCCAGGCTTTTCTCGATAATAAACAGTTACGATACAATGATTTCCAAGGATGTTTTATATAAAAAACCAAAAACTAAAGAAGAAGCAAAACAAGAATTATTCTCATGCGCAGGGACACAGTTTGATCCTGAACTTGTGAAAGAATTTATAAAAATAATCTAGCCCTTTTTTGAAATTTATAAACTATTTTAAATATTTTCCACTTATTACCAAGTAATTATTTTTATAATATTCAGAAAAATAGAAAATTAAATTAAAAAAAATAGATAAAAATACTTTCATAAAAAATATAATTAAAACTAGAAAAGAGAATTTGATGGAGAAAATAAGTATTAATTCTTATAAACCAGGGAAAATAGTATGCGTGGGGATGAATTACAGAGGTCATGTTAGTGAACAGGATGGAAGATTTCCTGATAAACCTGTTTTATTTTGCAAGTCAAACACAAGTATTATAAAAAATAATGAAAATATCATCTGTCCCGAAGAAGTAAAAGAACTTGATTATGAAGTCGAGCTTGCTGTTGTAATTGGGAAAAAAGCCAAAAATGTTTTACCAGAGAATATGAGTGATTATATATATGGTTATACAATTATGAACGATGTGACAGCTAGAGATATACAGAAAAAAGAAGGCCAGTGGTTCAGGGCAAAAAGCTTTGATACTTTTGCGCCAATAGGCCCTGATATAATACTGGCAAAATACATCAAGAATCCTGATAATATAAATTTGAAAAGCTATGTAAACGGAGAATTGCGGCAGGATTCGAATACCTCAGATATGATATTTGGCGTTTATGAACTTATTTCTTTTATATCAAAGTCTATGACTTTGGAAGAAGGGGACCTGGTTTCTACCGGTACCCCGGCTGGAGTAGGAGCTTTCAGGAAGCAAAAAAGTTTTTTAAGGAATGAAGATATTATTTCCTGCCAGATAGATAATATCGGAGAACTCGTAAACAAGATTGTAAAAGAATAAAAATAATCTGAAACTAATTTTGAAAATTTTTTAATTTCCTCTTATAATTTATTACTAGGTAAAAAAACGTTTTTTTATATTAAAAGAGGTTTTTATGAACTCAAGAGAGAAATTTCATTCAGTCATGCAAATGAAAGGTACTGACTACAAAGATGTTGAAATCCCAAAAGTGGAATTCGGTTATTGGGCTGGCACTATCAGAAGGTGGTTTGAAGAAGGGCTTCCCATGATTAAAAATATTCCTAAGAACTATTCGGACGGAATAGCAATAATGGCAAATAAAAATATTTACGGCGAGATGGAAAAAGCAGGTGATGTAAATGTCCAGCCATTTTTTAATCTTGACCAATATCTTACCAAATTTCCTATTGATTACAGCCCTATGCTTGAAAAACAGATTATAGATAAGACAGAAACCCATATTATTTATAAAGATGAGTATGGTGTTACCAATAAAAGCACAGTTGATATAACCACTCTTCCTATGGAAATCGATAATCCTGTAAAGGATCGGGATTCATGGTATCAATATAAACAGCGATACGGAAGCGAGACTATCTCAAGAAGAATGCCTCCTAATTGGGAAGAAATAGTAAAACATCTTAAAAACAGGGATTTTCCTATAAGGCTTGGCGGAACAAATGGAGGTTTTTTAGGTTTCCCCAGGCAGATTATGGGAGTTACAAAGTATATGATGACGCTTATAGATGACCCCAAGCTTATTCATGATATAAATAATACATTCTGTAATTTCCTAATTGAATATTATGGAAGAATATGCAGCGATGTTGAAATAGATTGTATTTTGATTTGGGAAGATATGGCATATAAATCAGGCTCTCTTATTTCTCCTGAGCATTTCAGGGAATTTCTTACCCCTTATTACAAGCGTATTGTTGATTTTGCACATGAGGCCGGGATAGATATAATCCTGACTGACAGTGACGGCTATGTTGAAGAGCTGATCCCGCTAATAATTGAAACTGGAGTAACAGGGATGTATCCTTTTGAAATAGCAGCCGGAAATGACATTCTTAAAATAAGAAGATTGTTTCCGGATTTTCAGATAATGGGCGGTTTTGATAAAAGAAAAATGTTTGCCCAAAGCAGTTTTAAGGAAATTGATGAAGAATTGGAAAAAATCATAAAGATGCTGGAAATGGGAAGATATATTCCTCATACCGATCATTTTGTTTCAGAAGATTGTACATTTGAATATTTTTCCTATTACAGGAATAAACTTAATAATATCATCGATGCCTTCAATAAAAACAGCAAAGCATAAGATTTAAGAACATTATTGATATTGTTACTTTATCTTTATGATTATAGGAAAATTTAAATAATATTAAGAATAAAATATGATTTTTCTAAGATAAATAGATTATTGAGATTGGAGGAAAAATTGATAGAAACAAAAAACATAGTTCCTGTTGAAGGTGAACCTGATATAGAAAGGCTGCTTTCAGCTTTCAAAAGAAAGCCTGTGGACAGGGTTCCGAATTTTGAGATTCTGATTGAAGATCAGCATGTAGAAAAAATTCTTGGCAAATATGCAGGTAATACTCTTTCATATGGTGGAGACCCTGCCAAAGGTGCAAACGCAGAGGCTGGAAGGCCTATGTACCCCGATGATTTTATTGATCTTTGCTGCATAATAGGTCAGGATGCTCTCTTATTTGATGGCGGGCTGTGGACTCCTTTCAGGGCTCAGGATGAAAATGGAAACTGGGTACCTGCATTTAGCAGATCCGTCAGGACCAGGAAAGAATTTGAATCTTTAAAACTGGAGTCAGAAGAGCATATAAACAGCACCGTTAATTATGTGAGAGAATACAAAGAAGCCATAAAAAGAAGAGGGAAGAAAATAGGAGTCTCAGCTCTGTATGGCTGTATAATACAGACATTGTATGAATTTGTTGTGGGCATGAATGATTTTATGATGATGATTTACGAAGACAGGGAGCTTGTCGAAGACATGCTTGAAACTTCAACAGTACATTTTGTTAATCTAAGCAAAGCTCTTGTAAAAGAAGGTGTTGATTTTATATTCCCTGCTGATGATGTTGCATTTAAAACAGGCTTGTTTATACCGCCGAAAATATTTAAGGAAATATGGCTTCCGAGAATGGCAAGGATATTTGAGCCTGCGGTCAATGCAGGTATTCCTGTAATGTTCCATTCCGATGGTAAAGTAGATGATATCGTTGATGATCTTATAAATATTGGACTTGATTGCCTTAATCCACTGGATCCATATGGAATCGATTATAGAGATTATAAGAAAAGATATGGTTCAAGATTATGTCTTTCCGGGAATATGGATGTAGAATTCCCACTGGGAAACGGTAGTCCCGAAGAGGTGGATTCAGACATTAAGGCTCATATGGATGCGATGAAACCGGGATATGGCTATGTTGCGACTTGTTCCCATTCCATTGTTAACTATATACCGCATGAAAATTATATTGCCTATATAAATGCAATACATAAGTATGGAAAATATTAATCTATATAATTGCTTAAATTTATAAAAATAAGAAATAATAACTTAATATAAGCGAAAGGTATTATCGATGTCTACACTAAATGAGATTTATGAATTGACAGTAAATGGAAACTACAAAGAAATTGAAAAAGTAGTTCAGAAAGCAGTAGATGAGGGAATAAAAATCGATGCTATTATTAATGAAGCACTTTCAAAAGCTATGCTTTATGTAGGTGATAAATTCGGTGAAGGGGAGCTTTATATGCCGGATATGCTCTTGGCAGCAAAGACAATGAAAACTGCGATGGGCATTTTAAAACCCTTGATGAAAGGTGACGAACATGTATCTGAAAAAGGTACCTTAGTTATTGGTACTGTAAAAGGTGATTTGCATGATATTGGAAAAAATCTTGTGATTACAATGGCAGAAGGCCAGGGTCTTAAAGTAATAGATTTGGGAATTGATGTAGATTATATGAAATTTGTGGAAGCTATTAATGAATATAAACCTGATATCGTTGCATTTTCAGGATTGCTTACTACTACATTGGGGAATGTACCCAATCATATAAAAGCGCTGGAAGATGCAGGACTCAGGAAACAGGTAATACTGGCAGTCGGAGGGGCGCCTGTTACAAGAGAATTTGCTGACAGATACGGAATAGAAATTTATGCTCCTGATGCTTCTACTGCTGCAAAGGAATTTGTCAAAGCTTTGTCAGAAAAGAAATAAAAAAGTAAAATGCTATCTGTATAAATATATTTATGTTGTACAATAGTGATGATTTAAAAGCTACCAGATAAAGGATAAAAATGACAAATACTAAAAATATGAGAAAAGCTTTATGCGAAATAGGAAAGCTGTGCTTTGACCGGAATCTTCTGGACTCAAGCGGAGGGAATATATCAATCAGGGATGGTGATAAAGTATTTATTACCCCGAGGCAGGCTGGTGAACATCATCAATGGTCAATAGAAGAAGATATGATAATAGTAACAGATATGTGTAAAGTACCAGTAATAGGTGAAGTAGATAAAATTACAAGAGAAGCCATATGCCATTATTATATTTATCACGCCTTTCCTGATATAAAAGCAGTTCTCCATGCCCATCCGCCATTTATGATGTCTTTTGGCTCCGCACATATGGATATCCCTGCAGTATCAGAAGGAACAAGATGTGTTATAAGCCCGAATATACCGATAACCAATATTGAAGAATCAGTACCAGGTTCGGAACAGCAGGCAGTAAGGATAGTAGATAATTTTAAATGGAGGAAGCAGCAGGACCCGGATGCAGGTCTAATATGCAACATTCCTTTCCATGGAGTTTTTTCAGCAGCAGAGGATCTTAATTATGCCTATCTGTTTGTTGAAGTCGCTGAGACAAATTGTAAGATACTTATAAACAGGCAGATAATGTTTGGCAATAATCCCAAAGCTGATTTTTCTATTCATCACGACATATCAAGGGAAGAAATATCAAGCATTGCCCAGTCTAAAGAAGTATGTCCTACAGGACTAAGATATAGGGACGCTTTTGGAAAAGAGATTGTCTATCAAAGCCAGGATGATAATCTTTTAAGTTCAAGCCAGCAAGATAAAAAAATTTCTGAAGAAATAATAAGCAAAATAACTGATGAAGTTTTAAAAAAGATAAAAAGAGATTAGTGTTATATTTTTTAAAACATACTTTTTTATTCAAGGGGCAAAATGCAAAATAAAATAGGTGGCAATATTCAAATCTGCTTTTTTGACATTAATCTATGGTTTGGAGTCAATAAGGTATCAGATAATTATTCCGTACCTGAAGAAAAGATAGAAGCATTATTATCTGAAAGGAATAAATCATATGATATAAAGGATACCGTGATTTCAAATTTTCTTTCAATTTATTCTTCTCCAGAAAAAGGAAACGAAGAAACCTATAAGTTAATCAAAAGTTATGAATTAGAAGAGCCGGGGGCTTTTGGGACATTATTTATGGAAAATAGATTTTTCATAGAACCTCTGGATTTCGGGAAATGGATTGAAAATATGTACTATAAAGGTTTCAGGCTTTTCAGGCTTATGCCAAGAACGCAGAAATATCCTTATGACCCTGATCTATTCAGCCAGTTTTATGAAGTTCTTAATTTTTATTGTTTTCCTTTAATAATAAGTATTGATGAAATGGATATGGGAAAAGACAATAATATAGATTGGGCAAAAATAATTGAAATAACGGATTCATATGAAAATATTCCTTTTATAATAGAAGGCGGCTTGGGTAAAAATCCGGAAATTGAAAACTATCTTTTTTCAGTGCTGAATAATACAGATAATGTATTTTTAGAGACCCATAATCTGACTTCGCTTGAATTGCTTGACAATCTTGTAAGGTGCGGAAGCTCAAAGAGACTTCTTTACGGAAGCGGTTTCCCATATTTTGATACGCAGGCAACTACATCATTTCTAAAGGGTAGTTCTTTAAAAATCAGAGATAAAATAAATATTTCTTATGGCAATATAAAAAAAATCTTTGACGAAATCGCTATTTAATTCTTATATTAATAAATTAAGACTTTTTATTTTAACTGTTTAGGAAAAAAATGAAGAAAAAACTTATTCTGCTTACAAATGATGACGGAATAGAAGCTGAAGGTATTAATGCCCTGTACAAAGTCTTTTCACAGGAAAAAAATTATGATGTTAGGGTAATAGCCCCGCAATTTGAAAGAAGTGCTGTAGGTCATGGCATAACAGTATTTGATCCGATATGGGTCAAAAAAGAATTCAGAAATGGAAAATTTTATGGTTTTGTTGTCAACGGCACTCCGGCAGACTGTGTCAAGCTTTATAATGAGTTGATAGGAGAAAAACCCGATCTTTTAGTTTCAGGCATAAACCGAGGTTCAAATATAGGTGAAAATATAATTTATTCCGGTACGGTATCGGCAGCAACAGAAGGAATTTGCAATGATATTCCATCAATAGCAGTATCTCTTGACAGTTATATCGACACTGATTATTCTTTTGCTGCAAAATTTTCAAAAAAAATTTCAGACCTTGTTTTTAAAAATAACGGTCTTCCACCAAAAATGCTTCTGAATATAAATATTCCCGATCTTCCTGAGCACAAAATAAAGGGAATAAAAATAACAAGGCAGAGTGATGCTAGGTTTAAGGACTTTTTCTTAAAAAGAACTGATCCTCGCGGGAGAGATTATTACTGGATGGATGGTGAATTTGTTGAAATAACACACTGCAATGATAGCGACTATTGCGCAGTAAGAGACGGCTATGTATCAATAACTCCTATCCATTATGATATGACTGATTACAGTAAACTTGAATTTTTAAAAGAGTGGGAAATAAAACTGGATGGATGATATAAAAAAACAATTTATAAAAGATATACAGACTGGAGACGCAGTCAATTCTTCCTTTCTTGTTGTAAGGAAAGAAAATAGGAAAGGAAAGAATAACAGGGATTTTATTGATATTGAATTACAAGATAATACGGGCAGGATAGGCGCAAAAATATGGAATGATTCAATTCCCAGAACAGAATTGTTCGCAAAAAAAGACATTGTATTAATTGAAGGTAAGGCTGAAGACAGCTATGGAAAACAGATAAATATAAAAAGCCTTAAGAGAATTGATTCTGAAGGTACTGATTATACCTTGTATGATTTTAAGAGTAGAAAAGCTGATTCTGTTTTTTTAGATGATATGGTTGATTTTCTAGACGATACTATATCGGGCATTAAGAATATTTTCTTAAAAAAACTACTTGAAAGTTTTTTTGGAAACCAGGGTTTTCTTGAAAAATTTATAAATTCCACTGCTGCGGTCAGGAATCACCATGCTCTTGAAGGAGGGCTTTTAATACACAGCATGTCGATGGTCAAGCTATGTAATCATATCGTCGATTTATATAATGGCGAAATGACAATAGACAGGGATTTGCTGGTATGCGGATCTGTGCTTCACGATATCGGAAAAACGATAGGATATTCAGTTGAGAATTTTTTAGATATCAATGATGAAGAAAATCTCATTAGTCATATAAGCCTGGGTTATGGCATGGTTCTTGAAAAAATAAATATGATTAAGGGCTTTCCTGAAAAGACGAGGCAAGAGCTGCTTCATATAATTCTAAGCCACCATGGCTTAAAGGAATTCGGCTCTCCTGTTGAACCACAGACGCTTGAGGCAATCATTATTTATAATGTGGACAGACTTGATGCGGATATCGATCATTACTTTACTTTAAGAAAAGAAAGCTTGGAAAAAAATGTTTTTCAATATTCGAATTATTTCAGGAGAAGAATATTTATCAGGGATACAGCCAGCAATAAAAATGAAAGCATAAAAAAAGATGCAGCCAAAAAGGATAATAAAAATTTTTTACAGGATAAATTACTTTAAAATAAATACTATGCCGATAATTATAAACATGATATGTAAAATAAGAGTATAAATAAATACATAAGTCAGAATCGAGCTGAAGTTAAGGTTCATAACATTTGAAAAGCTACCGGAAAAACTCTTATAGGTATTATTTATGTTTATAGTAATGTCTTCTAAGTT
>JAQVJB010000002.1:15596-43777 GCA_028695395.1 Actinomycetota bacterium
TATATTTATCTTTTTAAGGTAAGGTTTATAAAAAATGTTTGCCAGAAATTTAAATTTTAAAAATAACCGTAGATTTTCCCATAATAAAATAATACATTCCGTAAAGAGCGATGTTTTATTTCTTTGTCATGCAGAAAAAAATACTAAATATATTGTAGACAATATTTTTGCTGGCCACTGTCTTACGCAAAGGCTGCTTTCCATAGGAATAATTCCAGGCGAAGTCATCGGCGTGGGTGATATATCGGCATGGGGGCCGGTTACTGTTTTTATCAAAGGAATTAAAATTGCTTTAGGAAGAGGTGTTGCAGGAAAAATAGCTTTAAGGAGAATAAAATCAACCGGAGATGATAAATAAATGAACAAAATCATCAGAGTTGCTTTGATAGGTACTCCTAATTCCGGAAAAACAACAATTTTTAATGAATTGACAGGAGCAAGACAACATGTAGGCAATTATCCCGGAGTTACTGTTGAACATAAATCAGGCGAAATAATAAAAGACGGTTATCAGATTAAATTTACTGATCTGCCAGGAACTTACAGCCTTTATGCTTATTCACCAGAAGAGGCAGTTTCAAGAAACTATCTTATTAAAGAAAAGCCGGATATTGTTTTGAATGTAATAGACTCAGCTAGCCTGGAAAGAAACCTTTATCTTTCTACCCAGCTAATTGAAATGGACCTGCCGATAATTTTTGTTTTTAATATGTTTGATTCTCTTATAGATAAAACTGACTATGATTTTGAATTACTTTCTAAACTGCTCGGAGGGCCGATATCAAAAACAATAGGGAATAAGGGCAAAGGCATAAGAGAGCTTCTGGATGTCATTATAGAATTTTATAAAGAATCATCGCTTAGAAAAAAAATAAGAATAAATTATCATGATGAAATAGAAAATGAAATTAAAAAGATAAGTGATGTTTTTAGCAAAGAAAATCCGGATTTTGATTTTAATGAAAGCGATAATTTAAGGTGGATTTCTGTCAAACTTCTTGAACAGGATCCGGTATTCATAAAAGAGATAATTCAGCAGACAGATGAATTGTCCTATCAGAAATTAGAAACACAAGTCAATAATTCCATAAGCCACATTAATAATATTTTGAAATCTGAACCGTTAAGGCTTATAGCGGAAGCAAGATATGGGTTTATAAACGGTGCTTTAAAAGAAGCGCTTATTTCAAAAAAAGAAAGTAAGGAAAGCATTACTGACAGACTCGATAGCATACTACTTAATAAATATCTTGGTCTTCCAATTTTTGCATTTTTTATGTGGCTCATGTTCCAGGCTGTATTTAAGCTGGGAGATTATCCCATGAACTGGCTCAATATGTTTTTTGCTAAACTGTCCGAGTGGCTGACTGATATTGTTCCTTCAGGACTTCTTCAATCACTTCTGGTGGACGGGATTATTGCCGGTGTCGGAGGAATATTGATATTTACTCCAAAAATAATGTTACTTTTTATCTTCATAGCTTTTTTTGAAGATAGCGGTTATATGGCGAGAGCAGCATTTATTATGGATAGGATTATGCATAAAATCGGTTTACACGGAAAATCATTTATTCCCATGCTCATAGGTTTTGGATGTACGATACCTGCATATATGTGTGCAAGGACTTTGGAAAATAAAAATGACCGGTTGATAACAATGCATATAAATACTTTTATGAGCTGCGGGGGAAGGCTGCCCATATACATATTATTTGCGGGGATATTCTTTCCCAACAATGCAGGTAATATTATTTTTTCAATATATCTTATCGGGATTATATTTGCTGTTGCTACGGCAAAACTTTTAAGAGTTACAAGATTTAAAGGTGAGGCAGAACCTTTTGTTATGGAGCTGCCACCATACAGGATGCCTTCATTTAAAAGTATATTTATACATATGTGGGAAAGAACATGGCAGTATCTAAAAAAAGCAGGGACTATCATACTTGCAATATCTATAATAATGTGGTTTCTTTTTACATTTCCTCTTTCTGCCGACAATGAGCCATCTTCACTTGAAGACTCATATGCCGGAAGAACAGGAGTGTTTATATCTCCTATTTTTAAACCTCTGGGATTTGACTGGAAACTCTCTCTTGCATCTTTGACAGGTACTGCGGGAAAAGAAGTAGTTGTATCCACAATAGGTACTTTATTCAGCCTGTCGGGTAATAGCATTGAAAACAATATGGATAGTAAAGAAGAAAAATCATCGGAACAGGAAAAAGTTATGGCTTCGATCTCAAAAAGCTATCATCCTTTGATAGGTTATAATTTTATGCTTTTCTCACTTCTTTACTTTCCATGTATAGCGAGTCTTGTAGTTTTTCAAAAAGAAGCTGGATTTAAAGAACTTATGTTCCAAATAGCATTTACGCTTTCTCTTGCCTGGTTTGTATCCTTTATTGTCTATCAGATTGGGAGGTTTTTTATATAAATGAATATGAACTTAGAGATATCATTAATATTAATTATCCTTATAGCTGCAATTATATATTTTATATTTGATATAATCAGACAGTTTTTAAAAAAAGAAAGCTGCTACTGTAAAAGTAATGATAGAAACTGCTGCAATAAAGAAATAATGGATTATTTAAAAAAAAATGTTAAATAGAATCGGATATTATATTTATAGTTCAGAAGAATATATGAAATTTTTTTGGAGATGATTTAAATGGTTGAGCTATCAGCAAGCCTTGAAGATTATCTTGAAGCTATATATTTGATTAATCAGGATAAAAAAGTAGTAAGAGTGAAAGAAGTCGCAGAGTTTCTGGATGTAAAAACTCCGTCAGTAGTGGATGCTGTTTCAAAACTTTCAGAAAAAGAACTTGTGATTCATGAAAAATACGGTTATCTTACGCTATCTAAAAAGGGTAATGAGGCTGCAAAAATAATTTATAATAAACATGAACAGATATTTAAATTTTTGAATGAGGTTCTTGGTATGGATGAGGAGATATCTCAGAAGGATGCTTGCGCCCTCGAACATCATATAAGCAAAACGTCTATGGAAAAGATGATACAGCTTATGAAATTTTTGGAATCTAAACCAGATGAATATGAAAAATGGATCAGTGATTTCAATGATTTTATTAAGTCAGATAAATAGATTCCATAAGAATTATCCAGAGATATAAAGAATCAGTCTTAAAGTCTGTTTATTATTTACATATATTATGTATAATAAATAATGTTTTTATTTATTTTTTGGATTAAATGCATTAATCAATTAAATAAAAATAATTTATTTTTTATCAACAAATAAGTAAAGGAATTATGTGCAGATTACTGCATATTCCATAGTACTTTTAACAGCTGCTATTGTTTCCGGTCTTCTTGCTCTTTATATCTGGTACAGAAAGCCTGGTTATATAAGTTCTGAACTATCGCTTTTGATGATAGCAATAACTTTATGGACACTTGCGTCCGCAATGGAAAGCATAGTACCGGATATATTATCAAAAATAACATTTTCTATAGTCAGTTATGCAGGAATTGTTTCAATTCCGGTTTTATTCTTACTTACTGCTTCAAGATATACGCAATTTGATGACTGGATAAACAAAAAATCTGTACTCTTATTATCAATAATTCCATTTTCAACATTTATTATTGCTATTACAAATAATTATCATCATCTTTTGTGGAGTAATGTATTTTTAAATCAGGGCATTTTAGGTGAGCACGCAGTATATGAAAGAGGTGTATATTTCTGGATAAACATATCCTACAGTTATATTATAATTCTTTTTGGCATCCTGATACTGGCAAGAGCAATATTCAGGTTCCCTCGCTTTTTTTCCAAACAAACAAGATTTCTTTTTGCTGCTTCTGTTTTTCCGATGATAGCTAATATCACTTATGTGATTTCCCCTGTTTTAATTGATTGGATTGACATAACTCCCATAAGTTTCGTTGTTTCTGCCATACTACTTAGTTTTGCGATTTTCAGATATAAATTACTTGAGATGATACCCATTGCAAGAGAGAAGATAATAGATAATTTAAATGACGGGATAATGATTCTTGATTCGCAAAACAGGATAATTGAAATAAATTCTTCTGCAAGAAAGATGTTTGAAATAAATTATGACGAGGTAGGCAAACCGATTGATGATATCCTTAAGTACTGGCCTTCAATTATAAAAATGATTAATTCAAAAGATGATGATATCCAGAAAGAGATAAAAATAAATAAAGCTAAAAAAATCTTTCTTGAATTAAGAGTTTCATTAATTTATGACAGGAAAAATAATATTATCAGCAGGATGCTGATTTTTAGAGATATTACTGAAAGGAGAGTTGCAGAAGAAAAACTGAAGCATATGTCTTTTCATGATAACCTGACTGGACTTTATAACAGAGCATTTTTTGAAGAGGAAATCAAAAGATTAAACAAGGTAAGGCAATTGCCCTTAAGCGTTATAGTCGCAGATGTAAATGGGTTGAAGATTATAAATGATGCTTTTGGACATCAGCTTGGCGATGAGCTCTTAATGGTCTCTTCAAGAATATTAAGAATTTGCTGCAGGGCGGAGGATATCATTGCCAGATGGGGAGGGGATGAATTCATTATTCTGCTTCCCAAAACCCCGGGGAAGCAGGCTGCTGATGTTGTAAAAAGAATTAGAAATGAATGTGAAAAAATTAATAATTTCAAGATACCTTTAAGTATCGCTCTTGGGTATTCCACCAAGATAAGCGAAAGCACTGATATGAAAAGAGTAATTAATGAAGCAGAAGCAAAAATGTATAAAAATAAAATGCTGGAATCAAAAATTACTCACCAGTCTTTCATAGAATCACTTTTAAAGACATTACAGGATAATGATATTGAATCTGAAGAACACACTGATATGGTATTGGAAATATCGACTTTACTCGGTAAGGAATTTAATCTGTCCGATGATAAGCTAGATGAACTCAGGCTTACCGCGAAGCTTCATGATATTGGAATAGTCGCAATGGATGAGGGGTTGCTTGAAAAGACTGGCAGATTAGATGATTTTGAGTGGGAGATAATCAAACGTCATTCAGAGATTGGCTATAGAATTGCTTCTTCATCCACAATACTTGCTTCCATTTCAGAATATATACTTAGCCATCATGAATGGTTTAACGGAAATGGTTATCCAAGAGGTTTAAAGGGATTAGAGATCCCTCTTATATCAAGAATCATAAGTGTTGCAGATGCATTCTCTGTAATGAAAACCGGGAGAATTTATAAAGATAAAATGGATACAAGAGAAGCTGTTGATGAGTTAAGAAGATTCGGAGGCATACAATTCGATCCTTTAGTTGTTGAGAAGCTGATAGAGATTTTGGAACGCCAGGGTGAAGTATCTACTATCTAAGTAACGCAATGCTTATTTAAATAATCCTTATTTGTATTTTATTTCTCATTAATCAATATATAGAATTTATTTACTGTTTATTTTAATAATAGGTAATTTTTTTATTTAGTACCTTGCAATATACTATACCATGTGATACTATGTACCCATAGTCATTAAGAAAGGACCTGAAAATGAATATTCAATTTAAGAAAGGAGTTCTGGAACTGTGCGTATTATCACTTTTAACGAAGCAGAACAGGTATGGATATGAGCTGGTTAATGAAATTTCCAAGAATATAGAAATTTCTGAAGGAACTATTTATCCTTTATTAAGAAGATTGAAGAATGAAGATTATGTAACTACTTATCTTGAAGAGTCTAAAGAAGGTGCTCCAAGAAAATATTATAAACTTACAGAATCAGGGAAAAAAATAAACGATTCATTAAAAAAGGACTGGGAAGAATTTGTTGAAAAAGTTAACCATCTCCTAGAAGGCGGTGATACCAATGAATAAAAAAAATTTTTTGGAAAAACTGGAAAAAAATCTAAAAGGACTTCCCAAAGAAGAAATCAAAGATGTCCTATTTGATTTTGAAGAGCATTTCACCATTGGCATGCAAGAAAACAGGACTGAAGAAGAACTCTCTTCATCCCTTGGAGATCCCAAGGTACTTGCAAAACAATTAAAAGCAGCTTCATATATAAAAATAGCTGAAGAAAGTGCTTCGGCGGGAAATATCGTAAGAGCTGTTTTTACATCTATAGGGCTAAGTTTTTTTAATCTTATTTTCATTTTACCTCCATTTATAGCAGTCATTGCTTTGATTGCTTCTCTTTTTGCATGCTCGATTACTATAACAGCAGCAGGAGTAACTGGTTTTGTCTCCAGCATATTCTATCCTGCTTTTTCAAACTATCTCACATTTACAGTAAATCCTGCCACAGGCATATTTGCCTTTCTTGGAATCACAGCTCTGGGGGTACTTTTTTTTATAGGGAATATTTATCTCTCAAAAGCTATTTACAAAGTTATAGTCAGATATCTTAAATTCAATCTTCAAATTATAAAAGGGAGGAGGAATCAGAATGACCTCTAAAATGAAAAAATTATTAATAATACTTGCAATAATTGCTGCAGTTTCATTTATTATTGCGTTTTCATTATTTTACTCTACCGGAGGTTTAAAGCCGATATCATCAGCCATTAATGATATTTCGCAATATGAAGAAATCGATGCATCAGGAGTAGAATCTATTCATGTCTCTACTGTAGATACTCCAGTAAAAATATCTACATATGACGGCAGTAAGATCAAAGCTGATTTTACAGGAAAGATAAAAACAAATATTAGCGGCAGATTGCCAGAGCTTAAAATAAGAAGAATCAATGAGGAGCTTAAGATAGAAATAATTTATCCTACAGTTGTCAGCTTTGGATTTTTTGATATTTCTGATTTAAACCTGGAAGTAAGAATACCAGAGGAAATCACAGGTTCAATAAATATAAACACAACATCAGCAAAGGTGAATGCGGAAGATATGAAAACAAAAGATTTTTCTGTTGAAAGCGTATCAGGAGCAATAGACTTAAAAAATATTGAATCCGAATATATTGAAATAAAAAACACTTCAGGTAAATGCATGCTTAGCAATGCTTTGGGAAAAATTTATGTTAATACTGTTTCAGGGGGAGTATCTATTATTAATAACAAACTAATTAATGACATAGAGGTATCAACTATTTCGGGAGCTGTGGAGGCAAGGATACCAGCAGATAGTTCTTTTAATTTTAATCTGTCTTCAGTTTCCGGAAAAATTGAAAATAACTTCAAACCTGACAAGACTTATACTGACAGGCAAAGCATTAAAGGCACTGTCAGAAGCGGTGATTATGAAATAAATATTAGTACTACGTCCGGGGCAATTATGCTTTCAAATAATTAAATGGAGGTGATTAAAATGAAACGAAAATCAATCATAATAATTCTAATAGTTGCTTTAATGGCAGCAAGCTTCTTTTTAAGTTCCTGTTTTAATTTCAGAGGTTTGATTATAAAAGGATCGGGAGAGATTATATCAAAGGAATTTAATGTAAGCGATTTTAATTCTTTGAATTTCTCAGGAGTCGGTAAGCTGGAAATAATGCAGGGGAAAGAGGAACAGCTCTTAGTGGAGGGAGAAGATAATATCATCGATAGATTAGATATAAAAGTTAAATCTGAAAGGCTATATATCGGGATGAAAAAGGGTTTTGGTTATACTTCGTTGTTACCTACCAGAGATATTATCTTTAAATTGACCGTAAAGGAAATAAAGGATATAAACCTGTCAGGAGCAGGCTCAATAACAGGAAGTGGGAATATAGATATTGAAACATTAGATATTAATTCGAGCGGATTAGGCAATTTAGACCTTAAGATTACCGGAAACAGTGTTAAGGCTATGATTTCTGGAGCAGGAAAAATTGATCTTGATGGTGAAGTCAAAACCCAGGAAATACATATATCCGGATTAGGGTCATATAATGCTGAAAATATGCCGAGCAATGATTGTGAAATATTAATTTCAGGAGCAGGCAATGCAAAGGTAAATGTTGTACAGAGCCTGGATATCGATATTTCAGGTTTAGGAAGTGTTGAATATAAAGGAAGTCCTTCAATCAGGCAAAGTATTTCTGGTGGAGGAAATATAAAGAGCATTGATTAATGCTAGTAAAAACTTTGTTTTTTCTTTATCAATAAAAATTTTATTAAATTAAAAAACAAGAGGAGACAATAATGACTGAATTAACAAAGAAAGAAATTGGAGAAGGGAAAAAAGTTCTTGGCGGAGTGCTGATATTGCTATGGGTTGCGGGTGTCATAACCTGGCTGGGACTTATGTCGTTTAATCTTTTTAGTTGGATACCTGGCTGGATACCAGGTGTTAATATGGCTGGTAAATTTACAGATTCTTCAGACATATTATCCATTGCTATCCCAGCCGTATATGTTGCTGCCCTGATTGGTCTTTATATAAGAAAAGGATGGGCAGTACCGGTTACCAGGGCGGCTATTGTAGTCACTATGGTAATATTCTTCCCTGTAGGTACTATTTTCGGTGCAATTGTATGGAAAAGGATAAATGATCCGGTAGCAAAGAGATATTTGAATTATGATATGAAAAGCGATGAAAGTGATGAAAATAATGCCGGAACAGATCTAGCCAAAGAAGATGAAAAATCTCAATTAAATAAAGAAGATGAGAATCAGATAAATAAAGATGATAAAATTCAAGCAAATGAAAATGATAAAACCCAATCTTAGAAAATTTCTTAAAATCTGATAATAAACCGGGATAGTCAAATCCCGGTTTATTATTTTATTTGCTAAAAATAGACACAATATTTAAACTTTGGTATTCTGATTAATAATAATTCGTTTTTACGCATTTTTCATTTTTCTTTAAACTATTTCAGGATAAGAATTATTTAAGATATTTATATAATAATATTTTAAGTGATTCATTTTATTAAAAAATATATTTAAGAAGGAGAGATAATGGGAATATTCGGGATTATTCTTTTTATTATTGGTTTAGTCGTTTTGATTGTTGGTGCTGTAAACCTGCTTCAGACAATATTTTATGTCGGTCTTGCATTAATGATTATAGGGTTCGTCATATATTTTCTTTCCGGCTTCAGAACTGTAAGGCCTACACAAAAAGGAATTGTTGAAAGATTCGGAAAGTATATGAGGACAAGAGATCAGGGTCTTGCATGGATAATTCCTGTGTTTGAAAAAATGTATAAGGTCAATATTACAGAGCAGATGGTTGACATACCTCCGCAGATGGTAATTACACGCGATAAGCTTAATGCAGAAGTAGATGCTGTTGTTTATTACAAAATAACAGATGTAAAAGCAAGCGTTTACAATGTTGACGACCATCGCTCACAGCTTACCAGCCTGGCAAGAACGACACTAAGGGCAGTCATAGGCAATATGACTCTAACTAATGCTAATGAGAATCGTGCATCTATAAATTCAAAAGTAGAAACAGTCCTTGATAAAGAAACTTCAAGCTATGGTGTTGAAGTATTGAGATGTGAAATACAGAAAATAGAACCTCCTGCCGATGTTCAGGCTTCCATGAATAATGTAGTCAAAGCGGAGCAGGAGAAGATAGCTGCCCGGGATT
Organism: Actinomycetota bacterium; assembly: GCA_028695395.1. Lineage (GTDB taxonomy): Bacteria > Actinomycetota > Humimicrobiia > Humimicrobiales > Humimicrobiaceae > Humimicrobium. The sequence goes on from JAQVJB010000002.1 coordinate 25,116, forward strand.
TTGCTACGGCAACTGAAACAAGGGCAGATGGGGAAAAAAGAGCAGAAATCAAAAAGGCTGAAGGAGTAAAACAGGGATTGATATTGTCAGCTGAAGGAAAAGCTGAATCTATTAAGGTTGTCGCCAATGCGGATGCAGACAGGATAAAAGTAGTTAATGAAGCCGCTAATAAGTATTTTATCGGAAATGCACAAATACTTAAGAAGCTGGAGACTGTTGAAGGCGCATTAAAAGAAAATGCTAAATTTATTGTGGATACGGACAAAGTCCAGACAATAGTTACTGATGCAGCAGGTATAACTCCGGTTCCTTCAGAAAAAAGAAAGTAAAATCAAACGATTTATGATATCCAGGAATGGCAAAAAATTTAGATTACAAAAAAGAAAAAAAATTCATATGCCATGATAAATCTGTACAAAATTCTTTAAAACTACTTGAAACTGAAGATACCGGTTTAACTGATGACGAAGTTTTATCAAGGCAGAAAAAGTTCGGCAGAAACGAGCTTCCCGGTAAAAAGAAGATAAATTTTTTAAATATTCTGTTAAGCCAGTTTAAAAGCCCTCTTATATATATTCTTCTGGCTGCAGTAGTGATTTCAGGTATTTTGCAGGAATTCAAAGATATGTTCTTTATTGTATTCGTTATCCTGCTTAATGCAGCTCTTGGCTCTTTCCAGGAATGGAAAGCAGAAAAAAGTTCATCTACTTTGCAGGAATTCCTTAAATCATATGCATTAGTGATTAGAAATAACCAACAGATAAAAATCAGAGCTGAAGAAATCGTACCGGGTGATATCGTTATTCTTAACCAGGGGGATAAGGTTCCTGCGGATATCAGGCTTATTTCACAGAATAATCTGGCTCTTGATGAATCAATTCTCACCGGAGAATCATTGCCGGCAGAGAAAATAACAGAAAAAGTGGCCAGCGATGCCCAGGCAGGCGATTGCCAGAACATGGTATTTGCAGGAACAAGAGTCCTGACCGGAAGAGGGAAGGGTTTGGTAAGCGCAATAGGGCTTTCTACCGAAATAGGGCAAATTGCAAGCCAGGTATATACTTCTAAAAGTGAAAAGCCTCCTTTGATAATAAGGATGGATAAATTTTCAAAACAGATAGGTCTTATCGTAATCGGATTTGCGGCTATTCTAGTTATACTGGGAATTTATAAAGGATTTCCATATTCTGAAATTTTTCTTCTTGCCATAGCCTTAGCTGTTTCAGCTATTCCGGAAGGATTGCCTGTTGCTATGACTGTTGCTTTATCAATCAGTACAAACAGGATGGCAAAAAGAAATGTAATAGTGAGGAAACTGGCAGCAGTTGAGAGTTTGGGAAGCTGCACGCTTATTGCAAGTGATAAAACAGGTACGCTCACCTTAAACAGGCAGACTTTAAAAATAATACAATCAGGAGATGGAGAAAAGTTTTCAGTTACTGGAGAAGGCTATGAAGGAAAAGGGGAAGTGCTTGATAAGAGTGGAAAAAAATATTTACTGGAAACTAATAGATTATTATCAGAGATAGCTAAAACTTCAGTTGCTGATAATAATTCAACCCTATCAAAGAAAAAGGATGAATGGATTTATGAAGGCAGCCCGATCGAGGTTGCACTACTTGCTTTTTCAAAAAAAATCGGTCTGGATTATTATAAATTTAAAAATAAAATTAAAACCATTCATGAAATACCATTTGACTCACAGAAGAAATATTCTGCAAAAATATTTGAAGAATCTGGCGATATTCAGGTAGCTTTAAAGGGTGCTCCAGAGATTGTTTTACCTTTCTGCAGCAAAATAATGGATAGTAGTGACAGAATCTCTGACATAAACCATGAAAAAATTAATGACATGGCTTCACAGCTTACCGGAGAAGGATACAGAGTAATCGCAATAGCAAAAGGTTTTATAAAAGACGATAATAAAATAAAAAAATATAAACCTGAAAATCTTGTTTTTCTGGGACTTGCAGGGTTTATTGATCCTTTGAGGCCTGATGCGAAAGCTGCGGTCAATGAGTGTATAGATGCGGGAATAAAGGTAGTAATGATTACCGGCGATCATCCTGGAACAGCAGCATATATTGGCAGGGATTTAGGAATAATCAATTCTGATGATGAAATAATAACAGGTAAAAATCTAGGGATGCCTGATTCTGATGATGATGAGAAATTTTTAAAAAAAGTTAATGGAAAAAAGATATTTGCAAGAGTTACACCAATACAAAAGCTTCATATTGTAGAGTACTTAAAAAAAGCCGGTCATTTTGTTGCTGCAACTGGTGATGGAGTAAATGATGCCCCAGCTTTAAAAAAAGCAAATATAGGCGTTGCTATGGGTTCAGGGACGGATGTAACCAAAGATACTGCATCACTGATAATAACAGATGACAGTTTTTCCTCAATAGTTGCCGGAGTTGAAGAAGGAAGATTTGCTTATGATAATGTAAGAAAGGTAACATATCTGTTGATCTCAACTGGAATGGCAGAAGTATTTTTATTTATAGCATCTCTTTTAATGGGACTACCTTTAGCATTTCTGGCAGTGCAGTTACTCTGGTTAAATCTTATTACGAATGGTATTCAGGATATTGCGCTTGCTTTTGAAGCTGGCGAAAAAGGAACAATGAAGCTTCCTCCCCGCAAGCCTTCTGAAGGAGTTTTTAATAAAATGATGCTTTCACAGGTACTTATTTCGGGTATATCCATAGGTGTAATTGTTTTAATTGTGTGGAATTATATGGTTAGCAAAGGATATGATGTAATTTCTTCAAGAAATTACATACTTCTTTTAATGGTTATGCTTCAGAATTTCCATGTCCTTAACTGCAGATCTGAAAGAATTTCGATTTTTAAGGTGCCCTTAAAAAATAATTATATTTTAATTGCTGGAATTATATTGGCCCAGTTGATTCATATCGGTTCAATGTATATACCTTTTATGCAGAAACTTTTGGGAATCTCACCTGTTACATTAATCGAATGGATGCAGTTACTGGCAATAGCATCATTAATAATTCTTGTAATGGAAATATTTAAACTTATAAAGAATAAATTAAAGAAGCCGATTCCAGTTGAAAAATAAACTTTTTTATATCTCTATAATATGTTTATTCTTATTTTCAAGAGCAATCATTATTGAAAGATAATCCCTGAGATGACGGGTAATCAAAAAGTTATTTAAAACATATTCTCTTGCAAGCTTACCCATTTTTTCCGATATATGCTTTCTATTCAATAAATATCTTATTCTAAAAGCAGCCCCTTCGTCGGAATGAATTAAAAATCCTGTCTGATGATTGATTATCTGGAGAGTAATTCCTCCCACTGCTCCGCCTATAACAGGTTTCCCTTTCCATAATGCTTCCGTGACAACAAGACCGAATCCCTCTTTGCTTGAGTTCTGGATAACTACATCTGATATTCTTTGAAGGGCATTAATCTCTATATTGCTGTTCGGCTTTAAAAGAAGTAATTTTATATCAGGATCATCTCCGGCTTCCTGACGGACTTCATCATAAACAATTTTGCCTTCAGGGTCGTCGCTGGCTTCTCCTCCTGCAAGTATTAACTGGCAATTTACCTCTTTCTTTACCAGTCTATAAGCTTGTATTACCCCTAAAGGTCCTTTGAATCTGTCAAATCTTGAAACTTGTAGGATTATTGGTTTATCAAGACTGATATTGAATTCAGAAGTAACTTTATCTATTTCGCTTTTGTCAAGCTCCCTGTTCTTATCGCTTAGCGGATCTATTGAAGGAGGGACAAGATATTGAGGGTGGGGGAGCACCCTTGAAAATTTAGCTATTGAAAAAATGCTGGCATCATACTGAAGCAGGTATGATTTTAAAAATTTCCATAGATTTAAATCAGGCTTGGAAAGATCGATATGACATCTCCAAATCCATTTATTATTACTTTTATTAAAATGCCTGATGATAGGCAGCGGTTGGGGGTCGTGTATGAATACGAAATCTTCATCAAATTCAAATTTTTCAGAATTCTTTTTATTTATTTCAAGGTAATGCTCAAGTTTTTCTCTGGAAAAACAAATCCTCTGTCCCTGAAGGGCATTATGTATATTTTTTGTAGTATTGAAAAAATCGCCATCACCGCTTATGGTTTCCCATTTTGTCTGGATATCAAGCTCATTTAAAAGCGGAACAAGCCTGTGGAGTATTTCTGCAACTCCACCCCCGTCTTTCGTAGAATTAACCATAATGACTTTTTTCATTTTAAGATTAAGTGCAAGAGATTTAAGCTGCTCTATATATTTTTTTCCGACAACATCTATATAATCATTTAATCTGTTCATAATTCTTTAGTCTTTGCTTTATTATTGATAGTATTTTTTCTTTAGCTTCAATAAGACTGTAAAAATAAAAGTCTATCTCCACTAGTTCACTGGCGACTTCAATCTCCCCAAGTTCTTCTTTAAGCCATGATGAAAAATCATCTTTCTCTTTATCATTGTTCCTTTTCCTTGATTCATAAAAGTGATAATAGATTGAACCCAGGGGAGCTTGTTTTATGCAGTCATAAAATTCATCAAGATTAGATGCACTCATTTCATTTCTGAATATTATTGTCGTGGAGCTGGAAAAATAAAATTCAAAACCAGGTCTTACCCATGGTATGGTTACAAGGTCCCAAAGATGTTCCTCTATTATTTCCATCACTGCAATTTTGGCTTCACCGACATTATTGAAATCATAAGGATCAAAATTTGCAAACTTTTCAGCCAAAGCCATGTCTTCAAGAGATGCCGCAGCCCATTGGGCAAAGTCATTCGGATATTCTATTGCTTTGAATTCATGTTTGAAAGGCGATTGATATAAGTGATGAAAGACTACCCTATCTTCTGATTCTTCAATAATATTTAAAAATTCTTTTAAATTGGAAGCTTTTTGTCCTGTAGGACTTATAAGCATGACACAATTATAAAAATCAAATGCTTTTATTTTTTTATTTTTCATATAGGTAACTTATCATATTTTTTCTTTTTTTTGAAATATGCCGGGTTTTAATTATATTGGTTTTGTTATAATATTAAAAAGTCCTTTACCATTATTATTTAAGTTATTACTATCTATAAGCTAATGAACAGATACCTGAAAAATAAAAGATTATTGATAGTTTCAAACAGAGTACCTTACTCTGTAAGCAGGGTAGACGGCAAAATAATTTATAAAAAAACAGTCGGAGGGCTTGTAACTGCCCTGGATCCTTTACTGCAAAGGACAGGAGGATTATGGATAGGTTGGAGCGGTGTTTCAGGAGCTAATAAGGAAATTGGAGACAGGGTAAAGATAGAGGGAAACGATGATTTTAAAGGATATGAGCTTAAATTTGTAAGACTTAATGAAAATGAGATAAAGGATTATTATGGAGGTTTTTCCAACAGAACCATATGGCCTCTTTTCCACGGTTTTTTATTCCAGAGTTATTTTGACCACAGTTACTGGAAGGCTTATCACCGAATAAATAAAAAATTTGCTAATGAGATTGTATCTGTGATAGAAAATAATGATATAGTATGGGTTCACGATTATCATCTCATGCTCGTTCCTGAAATAATAAGGGATAATAATAAAGACTCGAAAATAATTTTCTTTTTACATATCCCTTTTCCTAATTATGAGATTTTAAGTGCGCTGCCGTGGAATAAAGAGATAATAAGAGGTCTTCTCGGATGCGATATCATAGGTTTTCAGACAAAAAAAGATGCAATTAATTTTCTGGCAGCATGCAAGGAAATACTGAAACTGAAACCGGATTTTAATAGATTTAAAGTAAATTATAATAATAGGGATATTTTTGTTAAAGAATTTCCTATCAGTATAGATTATGATAATTTTAAGAAAATAGGAGAAAAGAAAGAAAAATCCAAATTTATAAAAAATATCAGAACATGTTCAAAAAACACACGGTTTATATTAAGTGTAGAGAGGCTAGATTATACAAAAGGTTTAAAAGAAAGATTCAGGGCTATAGAACGTTTTTTTGACAAATATCCTGATTACCGCAAAAAGGTAGTATTTATCCAGATAGCAGTGCCTACGCGTACAAAAATACGGGAGTATGAAATATTTAAGAAAGATATTGATGAAATGGTTGGAAGGATAAATGGTAAATTTGCAGATGGCTTATGGGCTCCGATAAACTATATATATAAATCATTAAGTCAGGAAAAACTGGTAACTTATTATAAATTATCTGATATATGCCTTGTGACTCCTTTAAAAGATGGAATGAATCTGATTGCCAAAGAATATATTGCTTCCAGGTTTAATCCTGACAGCGTACTTGTATTAAGCAAATTTGCAGGAGTAGCACAGGAATTAAAGGAATATGCTATAATGGTTAATCCTTATGATGTTGAAGGAGTTGCTGACAGCATAAAAGATGCATTAGAAATGGACATAAATGAAAAAAGAAATAACTTTAATAAATTACGCGAAATAGTTGAAGAAAAAGATGTATTTTACTGGCTTGATAGTATCATGCATTCATTCATAGAGCTGGCATGCAAAAATAAATAAAAAAATTACGTAAAATGTTTTGCTTGATATATAGAAGAATTAATAAAAATATATAGGTCATATGTGGTGATAGATTTATTAAAAGAAATTGATAATGTTTTAAATCATATATCCTCGTTTAGAAAAATACTTCTTTTTTCAGATTTTGACGGTACTCTTGCAGCAATAAAAACGGACCCCAAGAGTGTCAGGCTGTCAAAAAAAGGAGAGGCTATATTAAATAAAATCATTGAGAATGAAAAAATAATAACCGGAATTGTTTCTGGTAGAAAAATAAGCGAACTTGAAGCTTTTCTTGGCAGTCATATATCTGAAAATGTAAATCTATTTGGATGTCATGGTTCGGAGATAAAATTTGAAGGGGCAGAAATCCGTATTGCCAAAGAGGCAGAAAAAGCACAAAAGACTCTTGCGCCTATTATAGATTTTATATTGAATAAATATAATAAAGTAAGTGGTATTATTTTTGAGAAAAAAGAAAATTCATTTGCAGTTAATTATAGGAATCTAAAATATTCTGATAAAGAAAAAATAAATGAAATGAAAAATGATATTATTGAAATGCTTAGCAAGTATCCTGTGAAACTTCTTAATTTAAAAAAAGTTCTTGAAATCGTACCTCTTGATGTAGATAAAAGCCTGGCAATAAAAGCAACTATGGATAAATATGCTGAAATGCTTAAATCGTTCAGTCATGTAAAGATATGCATCGGTGATGACATTACGGATGAAAATCTTTTCCGTGAAAATATTGATGGAATTAATATAAAAATAACTTCAATTTCAAATCCCGGGACAAGTGCCGGATACTTTTTAAAAAACATAAGCCAAAACTATATTTTTCTTAATAAAATTTCTGCAATTACGTAATTTTTTAAATAAAAAGCATCTTTCGTCTGATTATTAAACAAAGCGATAATCTTATTTATTCATTTTTAGATTTTTTAGTGCTATCATTGCAGTTTGCATTTAAGAGAATTATTAAAAATTTTACACTGTAAGGAAAGAATGTTTAATTTCAATTTCGATATTTTAATATGGGCAATGGTAATTTTTGTTGCAATAATGGTACAGGTTCTTGTAGGGACAGTTAGATTGATTATTATGGTAAAAGGCAAAAAGATTTTATCGATAATTATCGGTTTTTTTGAATCAGCTATTTCTATTACTATTACTATAACTATTGTTGCAAATGTCATAAAAGCCGGAATGAATATATTTATTATATTGTTTTATTCAGCAGGATTTGCGCTCGGCCTTCTTTTTGGAATGCTTATATCAAGAAAAATATCAAAAGATATGCTAAGCATAAATATTGTTACCAGAATTTCAGAAATCAAGATAGAGGATATACTGAGAGAAAATGGTTTTGGTGTTACAGGATTTACGGGAAGCGGAAGAGATGGCGAGTTAAAGATATTAAATGTCATCTGCGCAAAGAATAATCTCTACAAGTTAAAAAATATAGTAGATAAAGTAGATCCAAAAGCAATGCTTGCAAGCCATACTCTTGAGAATCTCAGCGGAGGATTTATCTATAAGCTGAGAAACAGGATTCAATAATAAAGCAGTCATGCATGATTTGCCGCATAAAACCCTTCGATTTAAAAAAATAAGCAATATATGTTATTGTATATAATAATGTTTTAAATGTTTTAAGATTAAAAAAATAAGGGGTTGATCGAATGGCTGGCTTAGCAGCAGTACTTTCTGATACTAAGAAAAAAGATATAAAAGTAAAAGAATTGCTTTCTTTGATAACAGATAATATTGCGCACAGAGGGAAAAAAACAAAAATTATTAAAGGCGTAAACGGAATTAAAAATGGGTTTGCATGCCTTCTTTCCAATTACAATTTAAAACCGGAATCTATTGGAAACAATGATGCCAGTTTTACATTCATAGACGGAAAAATCTATAATCTCGGCTCTTTACTAAAGAGCCAGTCTATTGCATGCATAGAAAAGAATGCAGGTGATTCACACAAATTTTCACTTCTTTTTAAAAAAATGGGCACAAAACTTTTTCCTCTTCTTGAAGGTTCTTTTGCTGTGCTTCATGCAGATTCCGAGGGCAATGTATATGCTCTCAGGGATTTTATTGGCAGGAAACCACTATATTTTGCAGTAAACAGTAAAGAAAATTTAATTATGATAGGTTCTGAGGTAAAAGTTTTTAAGGATATAGGCAAAGATTTTGTAATCCAGGAACTTTATCCGGGAAACTATATAAAAAATAATGATATACAGATAGATTTTAAGAAACTTGATTCTAAAGAATTTTCTCCAAATGATGATATAAGCCTTAAGGATTCTGTTGAATCAATAGATAGATTTTTAAACAAAGCTATTGAAAAAAGGCTATCAAATGAATCATGCAAATATGGCGTATGGCTAAGTGGTGGCCTTGATTCAAGCATTATAGCTGCTATCATGAAGAATCATAAAAATGAAGTTTATACATATTCTGTAGGCTTTGATAAATCACCCGACATAATATATTCAAGAAAAGTTGCAGAATATATTGATTCAAACCATCATGAATATAACCTTGATATAGACGAAATATTTAAAATCATCCCTGAAGTTATATATACGCTGGAATCCTTTGATGCTCCTTTGGTAAGAAGCTCTATAGGTAATCTGATAGTATCTAAAATATCATCAGAATCAGACATAATATTCTCTGGCGAAGGTGGGGATGAAGTGTTTGCAGGATATAATTATTTTCTTGATTTAGATTCTTCTGATTCAGTGCAGGATGAATTATATAATGCTATTAATAGCTTGCATAATACTGCTTTACAGAGGGTAGATAGATTTGCCAACAGATATTCTATAGACGTAAAACTGCCATTGCTTGATGAACAGCTTGTTGACTACTCACTTGGAGTTCCTGTTGAGCTGAAAGTCGATAAGAAAAATAAAGCTACTAAAAATGTCCTTCGAAAAGTTGCTGAAAAATACCTTCCTGAGGATGTTGTATGGAGGGGTAAAGATAAGTTCTGGGAAGGTTCAGGCATATATGACAAACTTAATGATAAAATCGACAAAATAATAACCGATAAAGAATTTGAAGACAATTCCTTATTGGAAAACGGATTCAGGTTAAGAAATAAAGAGGAATATTATTATTATAAGACATTCAAATCTTTTTTCCCTGATATGGATTATTCAAAATTTTTATCTTTTACAGAAGATTTTAATTAATATTTAAGCTATTTGATTTTCTAGTCCTTTTATGTATATTATCAATCAATATATATTACATATCAGGTGGCCTGTTAATAAAATTGATATTATAAAAATAGTCAAATTTATAGAAATTGGATAGTCAGATATTAAAAGCGCTTACTTTAACGACACTGGCAGGGCTTTCTACTACTATAGGCAGTTTTATTGGTCTGATAGTTAGAAAAGAAAACCCCAGATTCATGAGCTTTGTTTTGGGATTTACTGCCGGGGTAATGATAGGTATATCTTTTTTTGAATTGCTTCCTTCCGGTTTTGAAGTGCTCGGGTTTTTAAAAGCAAGCATTGCTTTTGTTGCCGGATTTGTTTTCATTTTCATTATTGATACCTTGATACCGCATGATTATATAGGACAAAAGGACAGGAATGACAAGAATGACCAAAATAAAAAACTACTCAGGACAGGCTTATTTACTGCACTTGGGATAGCAATCCATAATTTTCCTGAAGGTATGGCTACCTTCTACTCGGCAATGCTTGATACAAGAATAGGAATTGCAATTGCTGTAGCAATCGCAATTCATAATATTCCAGAGGGAATTGCTGTATCTGCACCTATTTATAAAGCAACAGGAAGCAGGAAGAAAGCATTTCTTTTTTCATTTTTGTCCGGGGTGATGGAACCGGTAGGCGCGATACTTACTGCATTTGTTCTTTTACCTTTTTTGAATCCTATGATTCTGGGCTATATTCTTTCAGGGATAGCAGGCCTTATGGTTTTTATAGCTATAGATGAACTTCTGCCCGTATCAAAGTCTCTTGTTCACAGTCATCTTCCGATTCTAAGCTTTATAATAGGTCTCGTAGTAATGATTACAAGCCTTGTCCTGATTAAGTAAAAGTCTTTACTTATGAAAAATTAAATGATAATGAAAATACTTAAATTTTAATAAAAAATAAAATATTAATAATTAAAAAAGAGGTCTTATCTTTTTTATAATATATTTTTTAATTACAACTTTATTAATTTGAACTTACAAGATAATAAGAAGATAGGAGAAACAGAAAAATGATGAAAAGGTTTTTTACAATTGCAGCAGCACTTATTTTTGCACTATCGGCGACTTCATGCCTGAATGCAGATTTTAAAGAAAGTGAGAGCATTAGTGACGAGACAACGACTTCCATTCAGGCTACTACTATTTCTGAAGATAGCGCAGAGGAAAGTGTCCAGACTTCTGAACCTGAAATAGAGGACGATGAAAATAAAGAACTTGAAATAAAAGAAACAAATCCCGCAGAAGGTGAATATTTTGTCTATGCGATATTAAAAAACATTGACATCAAGAACAATAAAATACTTGTTGAGCAGCTCATAAATGAACCTAATGAAAAAGAGATACAACCAGAAGTAAAGCTTGCTCAGGATTGCCAGATAATCAGAATAGTGCTTGAACAGTCAACTGGAACAGAGTCTATTACTGAAATAAACCTTAGCGATATTGCAGTCAATAGCGAAATAGGAATAATATTTAATTCCGATAATACAGCAAGAGCGATAATATCACAGGAAATAGAATAGCTATATCAATAACCCATCTCTTTCAATATTCTTGATATTACAATCAATCTCTCTGAAATAAGCTCATCATCATTGCTGAGAGCTTGTCTGAAAAGCTGTATGTCTTCATCTATTTTTTCATTGGATGTGCAAACGGATACTGTCATTGCATCGCCCTGCAGACCTATTCTGTCAATCACAGGATTTTTTTCATCATAAAGTTTTTCATACCGGTATGATTCTCTGAAATGTTGCAGAGCCCTCGTTACAAGAATTGCGAGGTCAAGTACTCTGTGGAGAGGAAGCTCTTCAGATTGTCTTGACCATTTTTCTCCCGTATGTCTCCATGCTTTTGCTGAAATATCTACTTTCCCTCTGTCATTCCATTGGGCAAGACCAAGTGAAAGTCCCTTGGTATCTGTATTATAAGCGTATCTTCCGTCAACATTTTCATAATTTTCAGATACAATCACTGGTTTGTGCTTTAAAGTGGTTGGTATTTCCATATAATCCTCATTTCTAAAAGATAATAATCATTTTCTGTTAAAGATATCAGCCAGATGCAATTTGGTTAATCTTGAATAATTTTAAAATAATACACTTGAAAAATAACCATATTACTAAATTACCATATTACTAAATTACTAAATTACTAAATTACTAAATAATTATATTCTAAAACTAATTTTAGTCAATATTTTTAATTTAAAATTATTTATTAAATAATTTTGTGATTTAAAGATTTGTAAGGCTGTATTATGAAATTCTTCTTTCATAATCGTTCTTATTAGTATAAAATTAAAAAGAACAGAATTTAATAATTTTGTAATTTAGCAAAAAAGTCTTTGTTAAAAAGACTTTTATTTATTTTTTGAGGGAAATGAATAATATGATTAAAGAAGATAAAATATATGATTTTTCGGATATAAGAGATAAAAGTAAAGAAAATCTTAAGGTCTTGCTTGTTTATCCCCAGTATCCAAATACTTTCTGGAGTTTCCAGAGCATACTAAGATTCCTGAATAAAAAAGCAGCTTTTCCTCCGCTGGGATTACTGACAGTAGCTGCAATGCTGCCTGAAAAATGGGAATTGAAACTTGTAGATATGAATGTTGAAAGCTTAAATGATTCAGATATTGTTTCTGCAGATGCTGTTTTTATAAGCGCAATGATAGTCCAGAAAGAGTCTGTCAAGGAAGTTATAAAAAGAATAAAGAAGATAGGCAAACCAATTGCTGCAGGCGGACCGCTTTTTACAACTGGATGGGAAGAATTTATTGATGATGTCGACAGCCTGGTTCTCGGTGAAGCGGAATCAAATCTTGAACCTTTTTTAAAAGACCTTTCATCTGGAAATGTAAAGAAAATCTATGAAGTAGGTGAATTCCCATCAATATTAAAAACAGTTAGTCCAAGATGGGAACTTATAAAAATGAAGCATTACAATTCCATGTGCCTGCAGATTTCAAGAGGATGTCCGTTTAATTGTGATTTCTGTGATATTGTTAAATTAAATGGAAGAATACCCAGGATTAAGAAAGGACAGCAGGTTGTAGATGAACTTGAAGCTCTTTATAAAAGAGGCTGGAAGGGCGGAGTATTCTTTGTTGATGATAATTTGATAGGCAATCACAAAGTTCTTGAAAATGAAATTCTTCCGGCTATTATTTCTTGGCAGAAAAAAAGAAAACAACCATTTTTATTTAATACACAGGCATCAATCGACCTTGCAGATAAGCCTGGATTAATTAAATTAATGATTAAAGCAGGATTTACTACAGTTTTTGTGGGAATTGAGAGTCCTCAGGATGAAAGTCTCCAGGAATGCAGTAAATATCAGAATAAAAATCGTGATCTTGTGAAATCAGTTAATATTTTACAGAATGCAGGATTTGAAATACAGGGCGGATTTATTGTTGGTTTTGATAGTGATTCGCCAAATATTTTTCAAAGGCAGATAGAATTTATCCAAAATAGCGGAATAGTCACAGCTATGGTGGGCTTATTGACTGCATTGCCAAAAACAAAACTTTACCAGAGGTTAAAAGAAACCGGTAGATTAATAAAAGAGTCATCCGGTTCAAATACCGGGGTGGATATGAATTTTCATCCGAAAATGAATATGGATGTTCTTATGGAAGGATATAAGAAGATAGTAAAGACTATTTATTCACCCAAGCAATATTATGCAAGAGTAAAAACTTTTTTAAAGGAATTCAGGCCTCCACTTAGAAAAGTTCCCAAATTGCACTTATACTATATTAAGGCATTATTTGTATCTATCTGGTATTCAGGAATAAAAAATTCAGGCAAGAAATATTACTGGAATTTGTTTTTTTGGAGTGTATTTAAAAGGCCATCCGTTTTTCCCTATGTTATCGGGACTTCTATTACAAGAATGCATTTTTCAAAACTATATTGTGAATCCTGATATTCCTGATAGGGTATTTAAATTTCACGGATAAAATAAAATCGCCATACAGTTTTTAAAAAAATAAATTCAAGATTTGATTTTGCCTGTATTATCTGATTTTTGTAATTATTCTGCTGCAAAATATAATAATTTTAGGCTTGTCTTAAAATTTTTACGAATATGAAATCTGTTTAATATTAAAAAATTAAGTCTTGCCATTAGTGCAAACATTTTTGTAAATTAAATAATTAAATCTGCTCAGTAATACAAACATTTCTATAAATAGTTTCTTTTCTTTTAAATGCAGGGATATCTCTGATATTTTCAGACTTAATGTCTGGAAAAATCTGATTTAATTTTCTTTTATTATTAATATATGCCTATTTGCGCAAGGTATTGGCTGTAATATTTTTAATGAATATTTTAATAAATAACTGATAAAATATTATAATACATTTTTTTTCTTAATGATTTTATTGGCGGATTTTTTAGATATAATAATTTTTAATAAAAGAAGTCAAAAGGTGATCAGATGGAAGAAAGTATAAAAAACGCAATAATAGATTTAAGCAAGACTTTTCCTGCTGCATTCAGAGAAACAAGAAACAATATATTAAGTCTTGATTTTATTATTGCTGAAAGAAAAGCATTTTTAAGCAGACAGAGACTGACATATAGGTGTAGCCTCAAAATATATAATGAAGAAAAAATAATAAGATTTTTTGAAATTTTAAAAGAATCAGGAGCAGGTATGTCTACAGGAGGAAGCGATGATGATTTCGGTCCCGGTTTCGGTTTTAAGGTTGAAAAAACAAAGATTGGATTTAATGGCAGAGAAGGGACTATAAAAGAGCAGTCAGAGCTGTTCAGCAAGAAATACGAATATAATTTCGAATATGAAAAGATTAGAAATGAAATAAATGAAACTGCAGAAAAATTCGGCTATAAATTACAAACGGTACTGGTTGAAAAAAGTCTCTAATAATTTTAAAATTAACTTTTCAAAAAACTAAAACAACAGGGAGGATAAGGAAAAATGAATAATCTGGAAAAAACAAAAACTGCTGAAAATCTTTTAAAAGCTTTTGCAGGTGAATCTCAGGCAAGGAACAGATACACATATTATGCTTCGGTAGCCGATAAGGAAGGTTTTAAGCAGATAAGAAATATTTTTATTGAAACTGCAGATAATGAAAAGGAACATGCAAAAAGATTCTATAAATTTCTTCTTGAAGGTTTTAAGGATGAATTACCTGCAGTAATAAATATTGAAGCATCATACCCGGTTGCACAAGGAAAAACACTTGACAATCTTGAGGCTGCAGCAGGCGGAGAATATGAAGAATGGGCAGAGCTTTATCCATCTTTTGCAAAAGTAGCAGATGAGGAAGGATTTCCCGAAATTGCTGAAACATTCAGGATGATTGCTCTTGCTGAACAGAGACATGAAACAAGATATAAAAAACTTGCTTCAAATATCAAAAGCAATAAAGTCTTTAAGAGAGATGAAAAAGTTCTCTGGAAATGCGGAAACTGCGGCTACGTTTCTGAAGGAATAGAAGCTCCCGAAATATGTCCTTCATGCATACATCCTCAATCTCATTTTGAGATTTTTGTAGAACCTTATTAAAAAAATTTTACAGGTACTAAGGCAGATTTTAAAATCTTAAACTTTATTTTTTGAAATCTGCCTTTTTCTCCAGAGCATCAGACCTAAAAGAATCAAAAAGAATGCTATAAATATTATCTGCGTGTACAGATACTGTAATTGATTATTTGTCTTGTAACCGTTAACTGCAAGTCCCAAAATAAACATAAGGGGTACTCCTAAAGGGAGAGCTATGGCGCTGCCAAGAACATAATTTTCAGCAGTATTTGATTTAGCTTCCGGATCTATTTCATTTAATAATGCCATGCCTGTAGAGATAGTTCCCGTCCATGTACCATAGAAAGCAACAATATGCTCGATTTTATAACTTTTAAATATTCTTCTGCATAGAAAAAATGTATAGAAAATAGTTAATACTCCACCGACGGTGGTTATTATTAAAATCGGTATCCAGTTTTCTCTGAATGTTACAATTGATATTGATGCTATTGAAGCAACAATCATATAATCAAAAGATGATGAAGAAATTCTCTGAAGCATGTAATTATCAGGATAATTTATGTGGAGCCAGTTTTTTCTTTTTAGAAAATTAAGGATTATTCTAACAATAATTGTTATCAGGGTAGCAATTACAAAATGAAATCCCCATAATAACTGAGAGACCGTTTCTCCATAATCTCCCATAGGTTTGAGTGCTATACTTATTCCTTTTAATGAAAAAAAGGTAATTAAATATATTATTCCGATAAGGACAATCTGTATGGAAAGACTGTCTATAAATATTTTTCTTGGAATAGTCTCTGTATGTTTCTCTTCTATTTCTTTCTCGGGATCATGCTTTTCTGGAGCTTCTTTCTCTAGTCCTTCCAGTTTTAGCTTCTTCTTGTTTCTTATTAGGTAGTTCATTAGGGGAATTCCAAAAAAAACAGCCCACAAAAATCCTATAGTCGAAAATGACAAACCTATATTTGCTCCGTTCGTAAACCCTATAAGTTCCCAGCTTTTACCGATTGAATACGCCTGTCCCGGTCCCTGGGCAAAACTTAAAGGAAGCAAGAGGCCGAAAGGTGGAAATAAATTCGGCATAAAGGCATAGAATATGAACAGAGATATAGCAAAACCCACTATACCCTGAATTAGGTAAATGCTTATTATTGCAAAACCAGTATTGATATTATCTTTTCTATCTTCCTTAAATTTATATTCTCTATCTTTCAGTGCAAGCGCTATAAAGCCTATAGCCATTAGATGATATATAAGTTTTCCTAGAAAATCAGTGTCCAGCACTATCCAGTTTAAAACATCTTTTCCCAGGATAAGACCTATAAATCCGCCGATTATAGCTGTCGGTACAAGAAATCTCTGAAAAAACTTAATTTTATTTTTCAGTACTATGGCTACAAGAAGAAACAAAGATAGAAAAAGAAAATCTTTAACTGAATACCAGAATTCTTCCATTGTTTTCCTTCCACTAAAGGATTGTATTTTTATGAGGCAATATTTAATAAATTATTTTTTAACAAATTTCTTAATACTACTTGATAAATTAATAAAATTATAACATAAGAATTTTTTACTGATGATTTTTTTTTATTATAGACTGGTAAAATTTGTACTTGTTGCAAATTATACCGTCTGAATTCATTAATCTATGAAATATTAAAATTAATATTTAAATAATAATTCTGATATAATCTTTTTTAAGAATTATATTTTTTAAAATCTTAAATAAAAAGTTTTAATGGTAGAAAATATTTATTTTAAGATGTTCTATATAATTGCAGGCTATCTTTTAGGCTCAGTTGTATTTGGTTACATCGTCGCAATAATAATTAAGAAGAAAGGATTTGGGTTAGTAGATAGGCCGGGGACAGCAGGAGCAGCCAGACAGTATGGACTAAAGGCTGCTATACCTACTTTTTTATTTGATTGCGGAAAAGGTGTTCTTGTTCCTTTGATAGGTAAAATAATAGGCCTTGACATTATTACAATAGTAATTGCAAGCCTTGCAGTTTTGGTAGGGCATAACTGGCCGGTATTTTTCCGATTCAGGGGCGGCGGAGGAGTTGCCACGGCAATGGGGGTAGCCGGCTATCTTGTTACTATTCCGTTTTTTATAACTCTTGCTGCATCTTTTATTATCGGTTTGATATACAAATACACTTTAGGTAAAAAACATAAAGTAAATAAAATTGTCGCAGGGTCAATATTTGGAATCTGTTTGCTTCCGATATTAACTTATTTTTTCCACAAATCATTATTACTTTTCTTGCTTACGATAGGCATCTTTATCATAATAGCTATCAAAGGATTGCTTCTGCATTTTCTTTACAGAAATGTCCCGACAGCCAATTAATATCGACTAATATTAAGTAAATCCTTTTTGCAAAAATCTATTTGGGGAAATTAATTATTTTATTGCGCATAATAGCTATTTCTTATATATTTTTTAAGTTAAAAAATAAAATAAAAAAATGGATTAAGTTGGGAATATGGACTTTAAGTTTTCAAAAAAAATATCTGGTGATTTAAAAATAAATGAGCCAAGCATAATCTCTACATTAAAACTGCTGAATGATGGTAATACCATTCCTTTCATTTCAAGATACCGTAAAGAAGCAACAGGCAATCTTGATGAGCTTCAGATATTAAATATAAAAAAGTATTACGAAAATCTTTTAGAGATTGATTCCAGGAAAAATACTATTTTGAATGAGCTTGAAAAGCAGGGGAACCTTTCAGAAGAATTAAAAAAATCAATAAATGAAGCTGATTCCCTTAGCAAATTAGAAGACATATATCTTCCTTTCAGGCCAAAAAGAAAAACCAAAGCTTCAGTAGCAAAGGAAATGGGGCTGGAACCTCTTGCAAAGATGATATTTTCTCAAAAGGAATTTGACCTGGAAAATGAAGCAAAAAAATATTTAAACGAAATCGTTAAGACGGTAAGCGGTGCATTTGAAGGAGCAGGATTTATAATAGCTGAATGGATAAATGAAGATAAGGATGTACGAGAAAAAGTAAGAAAAATATTTAATGAAGAAGCGATTGTATCTGCTGGGGTTCTTAGGGGGATGGAAGAATCAGCAATCAAATATAAAGATTATTTTCAATTTAATGAATCTTTGCAAAAAATATTATCTCACCGTTTTTTAGCTATAAAGAGGGGAGAAAAAGAAAAATTTCTTAAAGTTTCAATATTGCCTCCCGAAGATATTGTTTTTAGAAAAATGGAGCAGCTTTTAATCAAAAATAATAATAAAGCATCTGAAATGGTAAAAGATGCAATAAGAGATTCTTATAAAAGACTTCTTGGCCCATCTCTTGAAACAGAAATAACTGTTTT
>JAQVJB010000151.1 GCA_028695395.1 Actinomycetota bacterium
TTGCTCCATCATACTTATAGTGGCAGACTCTGCTATATCAAGAGCTGTAAAATATGCTCTTATAATTTTATGATTATACTGCTCTGGCTTTAATGCCCAAATAGGAATACGACCAATAGCTTTCCCATAATAATCATTAACACCTTCAGCAGATTTAGAAACCTTCTTAGGCTTATATTCATGAGAAGCCTTTTCAAAAGTCTTTGCTATATACCATCTCATACACATTTCAATAGCTTCTTCTTCGGATTCCTTAGAGATATCCATAGCAAGTAAAAACTTTTCGTATACATCCTCATCTATAAAAAAGCTTACTTTTTTGCTCATTTTTCACACTCCTCAATTAGTAAATCTTAAAAAAAGAATATCAGTATTTTAGTCATTAGTCAATACTAATACACTAATTTAGTCTTTGAAAAAATAAATCTTTATTCCTAAATGATATTTTTATGAACTTAAGATAAAACATCTAATACACGCTGACATTCGCCATAGGATGCGGTAATATAAATATATAAATCAAATACTTAGCTTAATGCCTGCTTTTAAAATAACTTTAATAGCAAGCACAGTAAGTGTAGACACACTTACGAGAAAATTGATGAAGCGGACCCATTTAGGTTCGCTTCTTTTTATCCAATTTTCTACTTGTTCCTATCGGAATGATTTAGGGGACACCCCTAATACCCTGTTATAAAGAAGAAAGAAAAGGAGGATTTATATGGCAAATAGACTTAGAAAAAATGATATTCATGTAATGGTTACTGATGAAGAAAAGGAACTTTTTAAGAAAAAACTTGAAATGAGCAAGTCAAAATCAATGGGACATTTTATAAGGAAAAGTGTCCTTGAAGCCCCTATATTTGTAATTGATATGAATATTTTTAGAAGGCTACAAACTCTTATAGGGAAAAACTCTAACAACCTTAACCAAATTGCAAAGAGAGTAAATAGTACAGGAATAATCTATAGAGAAGATATTGAAGATCTTAAAAAAGAGAATGATGATATCTCAAGAGAAATAATTAAAATTCAAAATATCCTGACAAAAAAATATTTGAATAGAGCTGATTAAAATGGCAATTACAAAGATACATCCCATCAAATCAACTCTCAGCCTTGCAATTGATTATATTACTAGTGGTGATAAAACTGATGAGCAAATATTGATAAGTTCTGATGGCTGTTCTCCTGCAACTGCCCATTTACAGTTTATGAATACAAGGGAAATCAATGATACTAGGGGAACAGTTTTGGCAAGACATTTAATACAAAGTTTTCTTCCAGGAGAAGTAATTCCTGAGAAGGCACACGAGATAGGTCATGCTCTTGCTAAAGAAATTTTAAAAGGAGAATATGAATATGTTCTGGCAACCCATGTAGACCGTAACCATATTCATAATCACATTATTTTTAATAATGTAAACTGGAGAACAGGTAAATGCTATCAATCAAATAAACGAAGTTACCACAAAATCCGCTCCCAAAGTGATAAGCTATGTAAGGAAAATAATCTTGTTGTCATAGATGAATACTATGAAAAATACAAGGAAAAATATAAGACAAAAGGTAAATCTTATAAAGAATATCAGGAGAGAAAGAAAGGCACTTCATGGAAGGGAAGGCTCCAGTTTGATATTGATAGGGCTGCTAAGAAAGCTAAAGACTGGGAAGATTTCCTCTATCTTATGGAGCAGTATGGATATGAAATCAAACATGGAAAGCATATTGCTTTCCAGAAAAAAGAGGGTCAAAAGCGTTTCACTAGGGCTATGCGAATTGGAGAAGATTATACTGAGGAAAGATTGAAAGAACGTATTTCAGAGGAAGTTCAAATACGAGGGAAACGCCCTAAAGCTCCATTTAAGACCTTGGATAATATTATTGATATTAATACTAACGAGAAGGTTAAAGGCTCTCCTGGATACAAGCATTGGGCAGTAAAGCATAATCTTTATACTATGGCAGATACAATCAACCAGGTTAGAAGCGAAGGCTTTAAAACACAAGAGCAGTTAGAAAAAGCACTCCAAGATAAAGCTTCTGAAATTCAAAATCTTCTTTCAGAAAACAAGGAGATAGAAAAACTAATTGAAGAAAAAAAGCAGACTATGGAAAACAGATATATCATTGGGCAGTATAAAGAAATTTATAAATATGCTAAAAATCATCCCAAGGATAAGGCTTTTACTAACGAGTATAATGCTCAACTTTTACTTTATAAAAAAGCAGTTATCGAAAGTTTTCAGAACTCTGATGTTCTACCTACCACAAAGCAAATATATGAAGATCTTGAAAAACTTTATACAAAAAAAGAGTCTCTCATTGAGAAACTCTATCAATCTCGTCAAGAGCAGGATAGGTTATATCAGTATAAGAAAAACTATGATAAATATTTAGGAAAAGAGGTCGAGCGATGAGTTCGATCTCAATTTCAATTCAATAAATTCTTATTTAACTATCCAATCCTCAAAAACCATTGATTTTTCAAGGCTTCATGCCTGTTTTTCATTCAAACCTTATCTGTTTGCCCTTGTTTTTGCCCTTACCAGCCGAAACAAGGGCAACTTTTTATTCTC
>JAQVJB010000152.1 GCA_028695395.1 Actinomycetota bacterium
TTATGCACAGTTATAATTTTTTTAAAAGTAAATTAATTTGAATAGCTTTAAAATTTTTAATATTTATTTTAACCTGCCTTACTATTAAAATACTTATTATTGGTTCAAAAATAAAAAGATGAATTGTTTTATTAATAAGTTGCATAATTTAAAATTCAATTTTATAATGTGAAATTATATAGACTATTTTAGCTTTATTATTGTATAGAATTTTTTTATGAGATGAAGAATCAAATCAGATGAAATTACTTAATAAAATATTTAGCATAATTGATTTTTTGAAAGTCAATTCTGAAATGAACCTGAAAGAACTGTCAGAAGCTCTGGACATAAATAAAAGCACAACCTACAGAATCCTTGCGCAGCTTGGCAGGCATGGTTATATAGAAAAGAATAGTGAGACTAAAAAATATAAACTTGGAATAAAATTTGTTGAGATAGCAAATCATATAATACAGGATTTTAAGATTATAGAAATAGCAGCACCTTATATAGATAAAATAAATGCAATCACCAAAGAAACAATTCATCTTGCCCAGCTGGTAGGTGATGAAGTCGTTTATGTTGATAAGAGGGAAAGCTTAAATCAAATAAGGCTTCATTCGCAGATTGGCAAAAGTACTCCATGGCACTGTACTGGAGTGGGCAAGGTCATACTTGCTTTTCAGCCCAAGGATTTTCAGGAAAAAATTATAAATTCAATAAATTTACATAAGTTTACAGAGCATACCATCATAGACATGAAACAATTTATTTCTGAACTTGAATTGATTAAAAAACAGGGATACGCGCTAGACAGGGAAGAGCACCAGGAAAATGTCGGATGTATTGCGGCACCAATACTTGATAATTCAAACAAGGTCTTTGCTTCAATAAGCGTTACCTTTATATTTAATATAGAAAATCTTGATAAGCAACTAAAAAAATATAAAGATCTTATCCTGGAAAACAGCATGCTTATATCAGAAAAGATGGGCTATTGCGCTTAATATTGCTTAATGCTGATTTAATTATTGTTTTATAAGATAAATTAATCTTGAAAAAAGTCAGCAATAATCATGCAAGCCAATTTATACAGTTACAAAATAAAAAACATTTCTAAATGAGTACTATTTTAATCAGACACTAAACTGCTAACTTGAATATTACCTTTCTAATGCTTCTTGAAGCTCCGACACTTAAACCAGGCCTGTGGACATCTTCAGGGAAGAATACGACAAACATATTCGGTTTTAAAAGCAGATAATCTTCATTTTCAACAGTTGAATAAAGTTCAATATCTTTTTCTTCATCATATTCCTTATAAACTTTTTTTATTGAAGATATATCGGCATATCCGAATTTTTCTTCACCATACAGCAATATCTGCACATCAATATACTTCTTATGCAGTTCTGCATATTTGTCAGCAATGTTTTCAGATGTTCTGTAAGATGTAAGGATATAAAAAAGATCTTTGCCGTCTATCTCGTAAGTATTGTCCTCAAGTACCTTAAAATCTGTTTTATCTGCAAACGCAATGATTTTTCTTAATTTTTCATTAATATATCTGAAAATATGCGAATCAATATTTTGCCTGCTGCCGATTATCATATTTTTCTCCTGTGAAATTTTTTATAAAATAATTCTTATAATTTGCTTTTTAAAACTGGACAAAAAAATTAAAAACGCTTATTATATTCATTATGTGAACTTAAATTTCATATTATGAAACTATATATTGTTTAAGATTCTATTTTATATTTGCTTAAAAGTAAACAATAAAACTAATTTCCAAAAAGACAAGAACTATTAGCATGATTCAATAAATTATTTTTATGGATGATAAAAAAACTGCAAGAGAAATTTTCAATAAAGTAATTAATTTTGAAAGCTGTTCGAGAACACTTAACTGGGAGTTCGGTTATTGGGCCGGGGTGATTGAAAGGTGGTATAAAAAGGGATTACCTTCTTTAAGGCCAATCCCTCAGAATGTTAATTTTGCTGATGACGTACTTGGACCTGCTCTGCCTGTCAGTGCTCCATCTTATGGAGACCCCATTTTAATCGACTATGATGTATCCCGTTTTTTTGATTTTGACGAAGGTTTTGCAAAAGTTCCCTATGATTACTGGATTTTTCCTGCTTTTGAAAGAAAGGTTATTTTTGAAGACGAACGTCTTATTGAACTCTATGATTATGATGGAATCAGAAAAATAAAGATGAAAGATGGCTCAAGCATGCCTTTCTGGCTTGAGTATCCTGTAAAAAACAAATCTGACTGGGAAAAAATAAAAGAAGAACGATTCAATCCTGACTCTATAACCAAAAGATATTTTGGTGAAGCAGAAAAATTTATAGAACAATCAAAAAACAGGACCTGGCCAATGGCTATGCTTGGAGGCAGGGTAGGTTTTTTTGGTTCTGTAAGATTTTTAATCGGAGAAAAGGAACTGTATTTTGCATATTATGATAATCCTCAGCTACTAAAAGATATTTGTGACTATCTCTGTGATTTCTGGATTAATATAGCTGAAGAGCTTATGTCGAAAATGGATTTTGATGCAGTAGTATTCTGGGAAGATATGTCCGGGAAAAAC
>JAQVJB010000064.1 GCA_028695395.1 Actinomycetota bacterium
TGCAAAAGCAGGTGCAGTTCTTGGTGCAGGAGATCTTATGTTTATTGATGAGAGTATAGACATTATCAATGTAGTGGAAAATCTCATCGAATTCTTTATTGAAGAATCCTGTGGCAAATGTACGCCCTGCCGTGAAGGAAATACCCGGCTTCTTGAGTTTGTGAAAAAGTTTAAAGAAGGAACAGCCATAGAAGGCGATCTAGAAAGGCTCATAGAAATTGGTTCATTTATGCAGATAAGTTCTTTATGTGGCCTTGGACAGGCTTCTCCAATTCCGGTATTATCAGCTATCAAGAATTTCCCGGAAAAATTTATTGTAAAATCTGATGAAAGGGGACAGAGCTAATGCCGAAAGTTTATATAGACGGAACACCTATTGAAGTTGAAAATGGAGCGACTATCCTGGAAGCTTGCGAAAAAATCGGTGTGGAAATCCCTACTCTTTGTTATCTGAAGCATCTTAATCCTGCAGGTTCCTGCAGGCTCTGCCTTGTTGAGGTAAAGGGTGCCAGGGTACTGCAGACTGCTTGTTCGACACCTTGTGCAGAAGGTATGGAAGTTACCACAATGAACCAGAAAATCTATAATGCCCGCAAGCTTGTTTTGGAATTACTCCTTGCAAACCATGATGATGGTTGCTTCTCCTGCCCGAATAATGGAAAATGTGATTTTGCTAAATATTGTATGGATTATGATATTGAAAAATCTCCGTTTTCCAAAAACAAGGAATTTCCTCCTGTAGATGAATCCAGTGAATTTTTTACTTACGATGCATCCAAATGTATTCTTTGCAGAAGGTGTGTTCGTACATGCGAAGAATTGCAGTGTAATAATACTTATACATTAAAAGGCCGAGGTCATGAAACAATGGTAGGCCTGCCATTTGACCAGTTATTTAAAACAAGTAACTGTGTATCCTGCGGCAACTGTGTTTCAGTTTGTCCGACTGGAGCTCTTTCTACAAAGTCCGGTAAAAAATACCGGGATTGGGAAGTTAAGAAGACACAGACTACATGTCCGTATTGCGGTGTCGGCTGCCAGATTGAACTTCAGACCAAAGGAAACAAAGTTGTTGGTGTTGAGCCGATAGATGGTCCTGCTAATAATAATCTACTTTGTGTCAAAGGAAAGTTTGCTTTTGAATTCATTAATCACAAAGACAGGCTAAAGAAACCTATGATGCGAAAAGGCGGCAAAGGTTCTCCTCTGGAGGAAGTATCCTGGGATGAAGCAATGAGCCATATTGCTGAAAAAATGCTAGCCATTAAAGCTGAAACCGGTCCGGATTCACTGGCTGGTTTTGCTTCTGCCCGTGTAACCAATGAAGCAAACTATATATTTATGAAGATGATGCGTGCAGCTGTTGGGACAAATAATGTTGATCACTGTGCACGTCTTTGCCACGCTTCTACAGTTGCCGGTCTTGCAACAACACTCGGGTCCGGAGCTATGACAAATTCTATTTCCGAAGTCGTAGATTCAGATGTTATTCTGATTTCAGGGTCAAACACAACTGAAACACATCCTGTTATTGGCGCAAAGATGAGGCAGGCCCTGCTTCGTGGTGCAAAACTTATAGTTGCTGAGCCTCGTGAAATCGACCTTGCAAAGCAGGCTGAGATTTTTCTTCAGATAAAGCCAGGTACAAATGTAGCATTTTTTAACGGCATGATGAATGTTGTCATTGAAGAAGACCTCCTGGATAAAGAGTATGTTGAAAACAGGACTGAAGGTTTTGAAGAACTAAAAACCTTAATCTCCGAATATACTCCTGAGAAGGTTGCTGAGATATGCAATATTAATGCTGATGATCTGCGAAAAGCTGCCCGCCTATATGCTAAAGCTGAAAAAGCTTCTATATTTTATTCAATGGGAGTTACACAGCACTCGACAGGTACTGCCGGTGTTATGTGTACCTCAAACCTTGCGCTTCTTTGCGGTAAAATAGGTAAGCATGGTTGTGGTGTAAATCCTCTGCGAGGGCAGAACAATGTGCAGGGTGCTTGTGATGTTGGATGTCTGCCTGGTGATTATACTGCTTATCAGAAAGTGGTTAATCCAGATGCAAGAGCTAAATTCGAAAAAGCCTGGGGCGTATCGCTTCCTGATAAACCCGGACTGACTATAACTGAAACTATAAGCGCCATTGAAAATGGAGACATAAGGTGCTTATACGTTATGGGTGAAAATCCAATGCTTAGCGACCCAGATATCAATCATGTCGAGCATTCACTTAAGAAATGTGAATTTCTTGTTGTCCAGGATATCTTTTTAACAGAAACAGCAGAACTAGCCGATGTTGTTCTTCCTGCCGGGTCTTATGCAGAAACAGATGGTACATTTACTAATACTGAGAGACGTGTTCAGCTAGTGTGCAAAGCAATCAATCCTATAGGCGACAGCCGTGAAGACTGGGATATAATCAATGAACTGATGGATAGATTAGGCTACAAGAATTCATTCAGGTCTGCTTCTGACATACTTGATGAACTTGCAAGCACTTCTCCTTCTTATGGAGGCTATAGTTTTGAAAGACTTAAAAAAGAGCAGCCACAATGGCCATGCCCGAACAGTGAACATCCCGGAACACCTATACTTCATATTGGCAAATTTTCCCGGGGAGAAAGGGCAATATTCAAACCTTCACCATATATTCCTGCTGCCGAGCTTCCTGATGAAGAGTATCCTTTTGTCTTTACGACCGGCCGTGTTCTTTATCAATACCATACCCGTACAATGACAGGCAAGAGTGAAGGGCTAAATAATATAATGGGTACTTCTTTTGTGGAAATCAATCCGACTGATGCCGGCAAACTTGGGATTGCCAACGGCGACAAGGCAAAGGTTGCATCACGTCGTGGTGAAGTTACTGTGAATGCTCATGTTACCGATAAAGTTGCTGAAGGTGTTTTATTCATGCCATTCCACTATAAAGATGGTCCGGCAAATAAACTGACAAATAATGTAATAGACCCTATTGCAAAGATTCCTGAATACAAAGTTTGTGCTGCCAGAATTGAAAAAGCCTGATAATGCGGAGTGTTTATGGGTATAACCAGTACTGAAAATATTACAAGAATAGAAGTTAATGAGGAAGTCAGCAGATTTGATGTTGTTGACGATGTTATTGTTGAGTATAAGTTAAAACTATGTGTAGACGGTCACGATTATGGGACTATCCTGTGTTCTCCTGAACATCTTGATAATCTTGTAATCGGCCGTCTTTCCTCAGAAGGTATTATTAAAACAATCGATGATATCAGGTCGGTTAATATTGATGAAAATCAGGGTATTGCAAGCGTTATACTCAATTCAGAAAGAAAGCCTGGTCTCAAACATAAAATAGAATCTGGCTTGTCTGTTAAATTTGAAGACATTCTTGGATTAATGAAAAGTCTGGATGCCAGATCTACGACTTTTAAAAAGACAGGAGGAGTTCACGGGTGCGCTTTATGCGATAATGAAAAAATAATTGCTTTTGATTTTGACTTGGGAAGGCATAATGCAATTGACAAGATAATAGGCTATGCAATTTTGAACAAAGTAGATCTTGCAAAAAAAATTATTGCTGCTACCTGCAGGATTTCATCAGAAATAATATCGAAGATTGCTCAAAATGGAATTCCCATTATTTCTTCCCGCAGTGCGCCTACTGCGCTTGCAATTAAAATTGCCAGAGAAAGCGGCATAACACTTATAGGTTTTGCGCGAGAGAAAAGGATGAATATATATTCAATGCCTGAAAGGGTATTATAAATATGATTAATCAAACATGGATAGAAAGAGGACAAAGAGTATGGAGAAAGAATTCTTAACACCAAAAGAATGTGGCCAGGCCACAGTAAACGTAGGAGTGATGAAATCACAATTATGCGTATGGCGGATGATTTTATTGGGATTTCTGGCAGGAGTGTTTATCGCTTTTGGAGGATTTGCATCTCAGATGATTTCCCACAGCATCGACTCAACAGGAGTTGCTAAATTTGCGGGTGCAGCTGTGTTCCCGGTAGGACTTATGCTTGTTGTAATGGCTGGAGCAGAACTTTTCACAGGTAATAATCTGATGACAATGGCACTTTTTGAGAAAAAAATCGGATTTGGCAGATTATTAAAAAACTGGTTTTTTGTTTATATCAGTAATCTTGTAGGTTCTGTACTTTTTGCATGGACAATTTATGGAACAGGGCTTTTAAACACATCCGGCGGTAAATTGGGAGCAGTTGCCATAAACACTGCCTTTCAGAAAATCCAAATTGGATTCGGACCGGCATTTCTCAGGGCGATATTATGTAATATCCTTGTTGTGCTTGCTGTATGGCTTGCTGCTTCTGCAAATGATATTATTGGCAAAATAGGAGCAATCTGGTTTCCAATCATGCTTTTTGTATTGTCAGGATTTGAACACAGTATAGCCAACATGTATTTTATTCCTCTTGGAATATTTTCAAAAGGCCAGTTTGGCGCGAAAGCAGCTGAGCTGTTTAATATTTCAAGCGAGAAGCTTGCAACCTTAAACTGGGGAACGATGTGGACAGGAAATTTGATTGCTGTAACGCTTGGAAACATTGTAGGCGGCGCGCTTATTATAGCAGGTATTTATTGGGTAACTTATGTTAGGGAATCTAAAGCAAAACAATAGTGATTACAGAAACAAAAAAAATAAAAAAAATCTTTAATACTGCCATAATAAATGCCGGCGGCAACAGCACTAGAGCAGGCACCGACAAAGCATTTGCGAAGGTAAATGATAAAAGATTAATTGATATTGTTATTAATAATCTAAAGGAATGCTTTGAAGATATAATCCTTGTTACTAATAAACCTGATAAATATTATAGCTATAATGATATTAATATTGTCAGCGATGCAATACGCGGCATAGGACCGGTAGCTGGATTATATACAGGTTTAATGGCAGCGAAAAGCAGCTACTGTTTCCTTATTGCATGTGATATGCCTCTGATTAATTATGATTACATAAAATATATGAAACAAGAGATATTAAAGAACAGATATGATGCAGTTGTAACCCAGAGACAAAAAGGCATAGAGCCATTTCATGGTTTTTATTCGGCAGGACTAAAAAGTAGCATTGCTGAAAATATCAGCAAGGGTATTCACAGCTTTTACCGCATGCTTAAAGATCGTGAAGTACTTTATGTAAAAGAAGAAGTAGCAGCAAGGTTTGATAAGAGTTTAAATTTTTTTACAAATATCAATACCAAAGAAGATTTTTCCATAATCAGAGAAATGATTTAGTAAAAAATTAATATATTCAGTGAAATAAAAAGGGATAAAAAGCGCTCTGGAATTTGATAAAATCCAGAATAGGGGATTCGTTCAATGCAGCAAGAGCGCTTTTTTCCTTTTAAAAGGGGACTATAGTTAACTTTGTGTAAACTTTTATTTTTTTGCACAGGTTTTTTCAATTAAAAGATTTATTTACTTCTTATAGTCAGATTTTCCACCGGTTTTTTTCAGCAGTTCGATTCCGCCTATTATCATTTTTTTGGATAAAGCCTTGCACATGTCATATATATTCAGCAGCGCTATTGAAACTGATGTCAGGGCTTCCATCTCAACACCTGTCTTGTCAAAACCTGTAACAGTAGAGGTTGCAGTTATCTTGTTTTCTTCCTCAATTATCTCAAAAAAAATATCTACCGAAGTAATCTTAATCTGATGGCATAGCAGTATTAAATCGTAGGTCTTTTTTGCTGAAGAAATCGCGCCAAGTTTTGCCACCGTAAAGACATCGCCTTTTTTTATTTCATTTTCCTTTACTTTATTTATTATATCTTTGTCAGCTATAATAAAGCCGTGTGCCTTTGCAGTCCTTAATGATTCTTTTTTTTCAGAAATGTCTACTATGCGGGCTTTTCCTTCAATATCGGTATGAGTCAGTTCTTTTGGAAAACTTTCCTTTTTCTTTTTAAGGTTTTCCATCTTTTATCTCCTCTCCGCATTCAGTATCTCTATTAGTTAAGATATCAACACCGTGCCTTACTGCTTTAAAGATGGCTTCAATACTTTCTTTGACAGCTTTGATGCTTCCAGGAAAATTTATTATAAGAGTTCTTTTTCTAATTCCGCTTATTCCTCTTGATAAAATAGAGCGGGGTGTCTTTTTCTGCCCTTCAGACCTGATAAACTCAGATATTCCCGGTACTTCACGCTCTATTACAGACTTGGTGGCTTCTGGAGTAATATCTCTTACAGAAAACCCTGTACCTCCTGTTGTTATGATTAAATCTGCGTTTTTGTTATCACATATATCCCTGATATTATTTGAAATCAGCTCATATTCGTCAGGTATTACTATATAGTCTGCAACTTCCCAATTATTTTCTTTAAAAAAATCAATAAGATAAGCCCCGCTTCGGTCCTCCCTTAAGCCTTTTGAACATTTGTCTGAGACAGTTATAATCGATACCCTGTATGCTTTTTCCATAAACTTCTCCTGTTTTAATCAATATAAATATTTACCGGAATTGTTTTAATTCTCTGAAATAAATATATTGTCATTTTTTTTAATAGTACCACCTTTTATGACTTTGCAAAAAATACCTTTCTGGGGCATTATGCAAAATCCCAGTTTTTTGAAAATCGAGCAAGGATGAACGCATTCTTTTCCTATCTGAGTTACCTCAAGTACGATGGCTTCCTTTAAATCATCAGCTGAGATAATAGCATCCATGTTTTTTTCTGTGTTTTCAATATAGATCTTTTCACCAATCTTCAGACCTGTCAGTTCCAGTCCTCTGGTTATGATATTTTCCCCAAAATCTCCGGGTTTAATCGTCGGTATAGATTTTCTTACTATTTCAATATCCTCATCAGCCATAAGGCTTATCTGCCTGTGTCCAAATCCCTTATGCGCATCATTTTCAATGCCGTCCTGCGCAATCAATGCATAGTCCACCGGTGATTTAGTCACCCCTTTTTTTGCGCTGATATTTATTGATAAGATTTTTCCTTTAATTTTACTTTTCAATTTTAACCACCTACTCTGTTCATATATTCCGGCAGAAGTATCTTTTTGCTGCCATTGCATGTAAATTTGTTGCCGGGTTTATTCATTATATATTTTTTAATAACTTGAGAAATTTTTAAATCTGAACAGTCGCTTCTGAGCAGCTTTTTTAAATTAAGACTGTTTTTGGAATAAAGACAGAGCTTTAATCTTCCATCGCTTGTCAGCCGTAATCTGTTGCAACTATTGCAGTAACTTGCCCCATTAGATATTATTCCTATAAGACCGTCTTTACCGTTAATACTGTAATAGCTTGCTGGCCCAAGTTCATTTAATGTATTTACTTTATTTACATTTCCGAATTCATTTAAAATATCTATAATATTTTGTTTAAAAGTATAACCTGTGCTTGCATCAGTCAATGAAGCTCTGCCATAGCTGTAGTTTGTCCTTCCGCATTCTATATCCCTGCCGGGCAGGTTATTTGTTGACATTGCCTCAATGAATCTGACCCTGATCTGTTTATTTATTGCCAGGCTTATGAGGTTTTTAATATCCTCTTTATCATCAAAATCGCTTACTACTGAATTTATCCTTATGTCTTTTAAGCCATATTCAATAGCCTTATCTATATAATTTAAAATCATCTGCGGAGTATATGTATTATTTCGGGTAATACCTGAATACCTGGCGGCATTTATAGTATCTAAAGAAATATTTATTTTTTTAAGCCCGTAGTCAGCAAATTTCTTATAATGCCTGTCAAGCAGGGTACCGTTTGTTGTAATACCGTAATCGATGTCCGGGTTGGCGGCAATAAGACTTTTAACAAGATTATCTATGTCCTCTCTTACAAGAGGCTCTCCTCCCGTAAGTCTAACTTTTTTAATCTTAAGTTTTGCAAATATGCCTACAATTCTCAGTATTTCCGAAAAAGAAAGTATTTCGCTTCTTTCAAGAAGCTTAATACCTTTTTTAGGCATACAGTAAACGCACCTTAGGTTACAACGGTCTGTAACAGAAAGTCTTAGATATTTTATTTCTCTTCCGTGCTTGTCTATTAGAGAATCATTCATTTGATTTTCAATTTTTTTCATATAATTATTTATTAGTTTTCATTTTAAAACAAATGCACGGATGTTGCTTTTACTGCAGCATATATCTGGCTTCCTTTTTTTAAATTAAATTTTTTTGCTGAAGTCTCAGTGATATATGCAACAAGGGCAAAACCGCAGTCTATTTCAACTTTTTTAAATAATCCCATATCTTTGATTTCAGTAGTTATGCCCTTAAATATGTTTAAAGTAGATAATTTTTCAGGCTCACTTACATCACTTAAAAGCATAACGTCTTCGGGTCTAATGCTTATTGTAATTTTTTCATCCAGGTTTCTTTTCCCGACTGCAAAAATTTTACTATCGTTTATTTTTATCTCCAGGATACCGGCGGAAGAATTGACAACAATCCCTGACACAAGAGTCTCAACACCCACAAATTTTGCAACCTTTGCATTTACAGGTTTTCTGAACACTTCTTCTTTCGGACCAGTCTGCGCTATTTTGCCACTGTCAATTACGCCTACATAATCAGAAATTGCCATTGCTTCATTTCTGTCATGGGTGATATACAGGGTAGTAGTGCCTTTTTCTTTTAAAATTTTAAAAAAAGTCTCACTGAACTCATCCTTTGTTGCCTGGTCTATATTGGCAAGAGGCTCGTCAAGCAGCAAAATCCTGGGATTAAGAAGCAGGGCCCTTGCCAGGCTGACTTTCTGCTTTTCACCTCCGGACAAAGTCCTTGGCGCTCTGCCGAGAAGTTCTTTTAATTTAAGTTTTTTAATCATAAAATCAAGATTTTTTTTGCACTTTTCAACATTTTCATTTCTTAATTGCAAACCCATTATAAGGTTGTTATAGACAGAAGTGTTAAACAATAACGGTTCCTGGAACACTACGCCCATTTTTTTCCTGACTGCAGGCTTATTTATCTTTTTTGCGAGTATATCTTCGTTTTCAAAAAATATTTTTCCACTATCAGCCGGCATAAGAAGGTTTATCAAGTATATGAGCGTACTTTTTCCTGAGCCGTTTGGGCCTATGAGGGTAAATATTTCATTCTCATTTATGCTCAAACTTTTTATGTCCAATAAAAAATCAGATGGGAATCTTTTTTTTAAGTCTTTTATTTCCAGTATTTTACCTGCCATTTTTCCTTATCCTGCTGTTGTATTATCGTAAGTATGAAATTTACTAAAAAAGTCAGGAACAATAGGATGAGCACCATTGCAATTGCCATTTCAAGTTCTCCCATTCTGACCATCTGAACAGTTGAAGTAGTAAGGACCCTTGTACTTCCCTTGATATTGCCTCCGACCATCATTACTGCCCCTACTTCTGATATTACTCCGCCAAAACCGGCAATAATTGCTGAAAGAGCGGGCAGCTTTGCTTCCTTGAATAAAAGCCATGACATACTGAGCCTGCCGGCACCAAGAGATACAGCCATGAGCTTTAACTTAGGGTTTACCTGCGCGACTGCTGCCATTGTTATTCCTGCAATCAGCGGAGTGGCAATAAGTATCTGGGCAATAACCATGGCAGTCGGGGTATACATTATAGCCATAAAGCCTAGGGGACCAGATCTCCAGAGAAGCAAGGCAACCATCAAGCCTGCCGCTACCGGAGGAAGTCCCATCCCGGTATTTATAAAGGAAACCAATATTTTTTTGCCATGGAATTGATTCAGCCCGGTAAAGAATCCTAGCGGTATGCCTATAAGCATAGAAATTATAGTTGCAATACCGGAGACTTTGATTGTGAGAAAGACGATTTCCCAGACTTCCTTATCTCCTGTAAATATAAGAATAAAAGCTTGTTTTATTCCATTAAATATCAATTCCATGGCATAAATCCTTTTTTATTATTTTATGACATCAGGGTAGAATAGAGGTGTACCGTATTTATCAACCCCGAAATCTTTAATAAGTGCCTGGCCTTTTTCACCGGTTACATATTCTATAAAAGCAAGTGCGCCTTCATTATTTACATCCGGGAATTTTTCCGGGTTAACTGCTATTACGCCATAAGGATTAAATAATGAACTATCGCCCTCAACCAAAATTTCCAAACTAAAATCATCTGCCATTGCAAGCCATGTCCCTCTGTCTGTTAAAGTATATGCTTGCTTGTCCTGGGTTATTGTAAGTGTTGCACCCATTCCCTGGCCTGTTTCCATATACCATTCACCTTCAGGAGTAACGCCTGCTTTTTCCCATATGGACATTTCTTTATTATGCGTGCCTGATTTATCTGCTCTTGAAATAAAAAGACTGGTACTATCAGCAATTGCTTTTAAAGCTTCAGCAGCGCTTTTTCCTTTGACCTGTGCCGGGTCTTCTGCCGGACCGACAATAACGAAATCATTATGCATTACATCTTTTCTGACTGAACCATAGCCTTCATCCATAAACTGGTCTTCTGCTTTTCTGGAGTGTACCATAAGGACATCGGCATCACCTTTCTGTCCCATCTCAATTGCTTCACCTGTTCCCACAGCAATTAACTTTACCTTATAGCCGCTTATCTTTTCAAATTCAGGCAGCATAACATCAAAAAGCCCGCTGTCAGCAGTGCTTGTCGTTGATGCAAGTATAAGTTCTTTTTTTGCTGAACTGGCACATGAAGTCATAAAAAAAATATTAATTGATAAAATAAAAACTAAAATAAGGCTTAAAGCCACTAACCTTTTTTTCATTACTACTCTCTTTCTGTAAATCTAAATCATTAAAAAAATTGTTTTAATTACTACATGTATTAATGTATTAATTAAAAAAGCTAACAAAGAAGATAGTATTCTTTATTAGCTTTATAAAAACTAACAACCATTACTTTCCTCCTTTCCAAAAGGGAGGCCAGTCCGTTTCCCGACTAACCCT
>JAQVJB010000065.1 GCA_028695395.1 Actinomycetota bacterium
ATGCGAAAAGAAATGTATAGTCGGCATAAGAAATGAACCTGTAGGGATAGGAAGACTTGAAAGGTTTGTTGCTGACTGGGGCGAGAAAAATAAAAACAGCATTCAGAGTCAAAATAATAATGACAGTCTTGAGGATGCATCTTTAGGACTGAAAAATATGAATATTGACGATAAACAAAAAAACAAAAAAAATAATTTTGATTCTGCAAAATCTAAGAAGGAAGTAAAGGTAGCAGTAGTCGGCTCAGGTCCGGCAGGTCTTACATGTGCAGGAGAGCTTGCAAAAATGGGTTATCAGACTACTATTTTTGAGGCGCTTCATGAACCTGGCGGAGTCCTTGCTTATGGCATACCTGAGTTCAGGCTTCCGAAATCCATATTAAAAAAAGAGATAGACTATGTAAAAAATCTCGGGGTTGAGATTATTACCAATGCCTTAATAGGCAGTACTTACAGCATAGAAGATCTGTTCAATGCAAATTATAAGGCAATATTTATTGCAGCCGGTGCGGGGCTGCCTTATTTTATGGGTATTCCGGGTGAAAATTTAAATGGTGTTTTTTCAGCAAATGAATTTCTGACAAGAAATAATCTGATGAAAGCATATTTGTTTCCTGAATACGATACTCCTATAAAAAAGGTTAAGAATTTTGCCGTTGTAGGAGCCGGCAATGTTGCAATGGATGCAGCTAGGACTGCAAAGAGATTGGGAGCCGAACGAGTTTTTTTAATATACAGAAGAACCGAAAATGAAATGCCTGCCAGGATTGAAGAAATCGAACATGCAAAGCAGGAGGGAGTAATATTTCATTTACTCTCAAATCCTGTAGAGATAATAGGAAAAGACAGTTTTGTAGAAAAAGTAAGATGCATAAGGATGGAACTTGGAGAACCTGATGATTCAGGAAGGAGGAGACCCGTACCTCTTAAAGGCTCCGAATTTGAAATTGAAGTCGATGCAGTGATAATGGCAATAGGCCAGGGTCCAAATCCTCTTCTCTTAAAAAAAATACCAGGACTTGCTCTTACCAAAAAGGGAAATATCATGACAGATGAAAAAACATGCAGGACCAATATAAAAGGTATTTTTGCTGCTGGCGATATTGCTTCGGGAGCAGCTACAGTCATTCTAGCAATGGGAGGCGGTAAAAAGGCTGCATTCTCAATTGATGATTATATTAATTCCGGAATATGGTAAAATTATTAAAAATAATTTTTAGTTATTTTCTATGGATAGAATCATGTTCGATATTTATTCCAATAATTAAAGGAGAATAAAATGAAAAAAAACATACTTTTTGCTTTTGTTATAAGTACTGTTTTAATAATTTCTTTTTCAATAATATTTACAGGATGCGCAAGTTCAGGTACTGCAAGAGATGCATCACCGCTGCCGGCAGAAGAGGGTTATTATGAAGAAACTGCCAAAGTGTCGGAAACGACCACTGCTGCATACTCACAGGATATGGCTGCCGCTGCTGAAAGCAGCGGAGGCGTAACTCCTTCTCTTTCACTTAAGATAATTAAATCTGCATATATTGCAGTTCAGGTTGATAAAGACACTTTTCAAAACAAGATGCTTGAGATAACCATTATTGCTGAAAGAAGCGGTGGTTATGTAAGCAATACTGACAGTTATTCTAATCCTGAAGGGAACATATCAAGCGGAAGAATCGTTATAAGGGTCCCTGTTGAAAAATTTAATTCGGTTGTTGAAGAAGTTAAAAAAGTTGGAGAAGTAAAAACAATAAGTATTTCAGGACAGGACGTTACCCAGGAATATGTAGATCTTGAAAGCCGCCTCAGGAATTATGAAGCTCAGGAGAAAGTACTTCTTGAGCTAATGGCAAAATCTACAGATGTTTCAGACAGCATAGAAGTTCAAAGAGAGCTAAACAATGTTCAGGGGGAGATAGAAGTAATAAAGGGAAGAATGAATTATCTTGATAATATGGTCAGTCTTTCCACTATAGACATTAACTTATATGAACCTGAAGTTGCCGCACCGATAGAAGGCGGAGGTTTTATCAATGCTGTTAAAAGAGGTGCTGAAGGTGCGGTGAAAGTGCTTAACGGTATAGCATTTGTCTTTATTGCCATAAGTCCTTTGCTTGTGCTGGCAGGAATAATAATACTTATAGTATGGGGCTCAATAAGAGCCAGAAACAAAAGAAGAGCAAAAAAAGCGGCACAGTCTTCGCAGCAATCAGCAGAGAAATAATTTCAATATTTTTAATAATGATTATAATTTTTTAATAATTTTATATTAGAAAGCAGGAATAAATGAAAAAATGTGATGTTTTTGGTTTTATTTTACTGGCATTAGGGGTAGGAGTTGCTGCAGGAATTCTTATAGCTCCAAAATCCGGAAGAGAAACAAGGAAAGAACTCTCAGAAAAGATGGAGAAGGGCTTCGAAGAGGCAAGCAGCTTTCTTTCTTATGAGTCAGGAAGAATAAAAAACTTCTTTGATGAAACTGTAGAAAACTTTAAAAATAAAACTGATTCTGAATAATAAAGATTCTGAATAAAGATTTTAACTATTTAATTCTATATTTTATTTATATTTTATTTATTTTTTATTTATTCAAATCTCAGTGCTTCTATTGGATTAAGCTTTGCTGCTCGCATTGCCGGATAAATTCCAAAAAATAGACCTACAAAAGTAGAGAAAGAAACAGCAAGCAAAATTGAAAAAGGCGATATTGTCGAAGAAATAGGCGAATACCTATTTAAAATAAAAGCAATTACTGCGGCGAAAATTATTCCCATTATGCCTCCGCTTAAGCTCAGGACAACGCTTTCTGTCAGGAATTGTATCAGTACGTCCCTGTTTTTTGCGCCTATTGCTTTTCTTATTCCTATTTCCCTGGTTCTTTCCGTAACAGATACAAGCATAATATTCATTATGCCTATACCTCCTACAAGCAATGATATGGCTGCTATGCTTCCAATAGTTATTGTAAAGATATTTGTTACAGTGCTTAAAGCTTCAAGTATCTCTGTCTGGCTTTGGATTGAAAAGTCATTTTTGTCACCGCTTTTTAAAGCATGCTGTTTTCTTAATATCCTTGTCATCTCTTCAGTAGCAATATCTATATCCTTTTCATTTTCCGTATCAGCTATTATCATGCTTAAATATTTTTGTCCGTAGAGCTTGGTCATGGCTGTCGTTATCGGAACAGCTATCGCATTATCCTGGTCCTGGCCGAACATATTAGTACCCTTTGATTTAATCGTCCCTACGATTTTAAAATTTTTACCCATGACTTTTATAGTCTTTCCCAAAGGCTCCTCATCTCCGAACAATTTTTCTGCAACTGTAGGGCCGACACATGCAACATTAGCTGAATTTGCAACATCGCTTTTTGAGAAAAATTTTCCTCTTTCTATCTCAAAATTATATACCTGTTCAGCATCTTCGCTTGAAGCATAAACTGATGCATTTATACCTTTATCAAAATAGGTTACAGGAGCAGCACTTAGAATTACGGGTATCACGCCCTGAACATACCTTGAGTATTTTTTAATTGCTTCGACATCCTCAAGTTTTAAGGATTCTTTGTCTGCAGTACTGAACTGATTCAATGCACCCATATCTTCCTGCGAACTTCCGGGGATTACAATTATAAGATTGGACCCGATTCCCTGTATGCTGGCGATGACTGAATCCTGCGCTCCTGAACCGATTGACATTACTGCTACAACTGCACCGACACCTATTATGATTCCGAGCATTGTAAGAGCAGATCTTAATTTATTAAGAAAAAGCGATTGAAAAGCTATTTTTATGTTTTCATTGAAGGAGCTCATTTTGAAACCTCGGAGTTTATTTTATCTTCAATCTTTGGCATTTTTGCCAGCATGTCGCGGGCATCTACGGGCTTATTTATTCTTTCTTCCTTTATTATCAGCCCGTCTCTTAGATATATTATCCTTTCAGTGTGATGTGCGATGTCCAGTTCATGGGTTACAAGTATTATTGTTTTCCCTTCTTTGTTTAATTGCTGGAAAATTGCCATTATCTCTTCGCCGGTCCTTGAATCAAGATTGCCTGTAGGTTCATCAGCTAGTATTATTGTCGGTTCATTTATTAATGCTCTTGCAATTGCCACTCGCTGTCGCTCACCTCCTGATAGTTCATTAGGTTTGTTTTTTTCCTTACCTTTTAGTCCGACGGATTCTATGCAATCATATATTTTTTTATTTTTATTTATTATCTTGCCTAAAAAATACACTGTCGGAAGTTCAACATTCTGAAAAGTGCTTAACCTGGGGAGCAAATTAAAAGTCTGAAAAACAAATCCTACTTTATGATTTCTTATGACGGCAAGCTGATTATCATTTAATTTGCTTACATCAATATCTTCGAGATAATATTTTCCTGAAGTAGGTATATCCAGGCAGCCTATAAGGTTCATTAATGTTGACTTTCCTGAACCCGAAGGGCCCATTACGGATACAAACTCACCTTCACCAATATTAAGGTTGACGCCTCTCAGTGCTTTTACCTGTATTTTTCCAATTTTGTAAGTCTTGGTTATTTCTTCAATTCTTATTAGATTTTTTACCATCTTCCGGTTTATATATTACATTTTATAAATTTTATCTGCCTTTAAAATGATTTAATAGATAATCATTATCATTTTACATGCTTATGCTTCTAATGTTTTTATCTTGAGAACATATTTGTTTTTTCTCTTTCAGGTTTGATAAGGAATATTTCCTCACCTTCATTCAGTCCGGATATTATTTCCGTGTTCTCAAAATCACTGATGCCGGTCTCAACTTCTTTTATTGTGAATCCTTCATTGCCTGAAGGGTCATAAAGATAAACGTAGTTTTTTCCATTCTCCTCAAAAATGCTGATTGAAGGGACTACAAGAATATCAGTATTTTCACTTATGAAAATCGTAATATTTGCGCTTATTCCATACATCAGTAATTCTCTTTTTTCTTCTGCAACCTTTATTGTAACTGGAAAAGTTATAACTCCGGCAAGATTATTTGATATCTTCGAGACTTCCTTTACTTCACCGCTGAGGATCTCTCCCGGATAAGCGTCCAAAGTAATTTCTGCTTTCTGTCCAGGTTTTATTTTTGAAATATCCGATTCTTCAATATTTGTTTTTATTTCTAATTCATTGCTGATTACTGTTATTGCCGCAATACCCGGAGATAGATATTCTCCCTCGGTGAAATTAATATTCTGCACTATTCCGTCAAAAGGACTTTTTATTGACATGTTCTCAATGTCAAGTTTTGCAATATCTAAATTAATCTTTGCAATCTCCACCTGTATGTTTGCTGTATTAATGCTTTCCAGTGCTGCTTTTATCTGGCTCTCAGCCTGTTCAAGGCTTGCAAGGGTATTCCAGTATGTAAGCGACTGGCTGATAAGCGCCTGGTTATATGCTTCTTCAGCATTTTCACTGCCTGAACGCGCACTTGCTTCTGCTTGATTTATCGCTGAAGCTGCGGAGTTTATAGATGCTTCTGCAGCCGCTACTGTGCTGTTGTACGATGCCTGCGCAGTTGCAACTGCTGATTCATATTGAGCAAGAGCTATACCGGTTAAACCGTTATTTTTTGCAGTGCTGAGCTGGTAATTTGCTTGCTCAAGGGCAGTTTTAGCCTGGCTGATTGTCTGGTTATATGAGTTCTGCGCATTAAGTAAAGAAATATTTGCCGTCTGCATGGATGCAGAACCGATATTATTAGCATTTTCCAATGCAGTCAGCGCGCTTTTCACAGACTGAGAAGCCATCTCATTATTGTCTTTTGAAAGCTGGACAGCTATATGATTTGCATCAAGGGCATTCTGATAATTAAGTTTTGCCATCTTAAGCGAGCTTTCGGCAATTGTAATATTTTCTTCAGTCTGGCTTATAAGAAGTTCTGTTCTTCTGTCGTCAATTTCTATTAATATCTCGCCTTTTTTTACATAATCTCCCTTTTTAACAGATTTTACGACTTTACCGGCAGAAGGTATTGAAAGATTTTTATACTCTGCCGAATCGACATTTCCAGTAGTATCAACTATTTGCGAAATGCTGCTTCGAGATGCTTTTACAGTTTCTGCATCAATTGTCTCATTTTTGCATGCTGTAAGCGTTATACCTGCAAAAACCAGCGCTACAGTTAAAAAATAATAAAGAAAATTAGATGAATTCTTATAGTTCCTCACTGTATGCTTTGATTTATACATATCTTTCACCTGCTATTTAAGATATTGAAAATATTAATAATAAAAAAAATTAAAATAAATTTTAAATCAGAATAATCAAACAGCAATTTTCATTTTCTGATGAATGACTGGCTATTTTTTCAGTTCAGGATTTAAATTATCAAGTCTGTCGATTTTTTCAAGGAGCTCTTTTGCAAATTCCTTTATTTTTTCTGCTTTAAAAATGATAGCTCCTCTTTTTTTGCCTGCAACAATAAACAGGTTGTCCCCAGGGCATATCTCAAGCAATTCTCTTGCATTCTTTGGAATGACTATCTGTCCTCTTTCACCGACTTTTACTGTTCCGAATACCTGATTATCTTTTATTTCCACCTTTTATTCCTTTTTAATAGGTATTTTATAAGAAAAAAGCAATGTAAAAAATCATATTTTTCATATTAATCCAATAAGTATGTATAGATAACTTATTATATTTTTTAAGCATTATTTGTCAAAAATAATTTCCGATTTAAAGAGTATCATCATTTTTTAAATAGTTTTTTATTTTACTTTTAAAATACTTGCTTTTTTTGCTAATATTAAGTGTTTTAAAAAAATATATTGAATATAATAAAATAATATATTGTTTTTAATTACTGAGTAATAAAATTTTTTAAAAAATATATTGAAAGGAAAAAAAATGAGTGAGTTTACAGGTATATTAGATGTTCATGCCAGAGAAATAATCGATTCAAGAGGAAATCCCACAATCGAGGTTGAAACAGTTCTTGAAAGCGGTGCAGTAGGAAGGGCGGCTGTTCCTTCCGGTGCGTCAACAGGTGCATTTGAAGCTGTTGAATTAAGGGACGGAGACAATAAGAGATATCTCGGAAAAGGCGTATTGAAAGCAGTTGAAAATGTAAATAATTATATTGCTCCTGAACTTGAAGGTTATGATGCTATAGACCAGAGGACTATAGATAAATTAATGATTGACCTTGACGGTACGGAAAATAAAGCAAAATTTGGTGCGAATGCAATACTTGGTGTTTCGTTATCAGTTGCAAAAGCGGCAGCATTTGCTCTTGAACTACCTCTGTATAAGTATATCGGCGGAGTAAATGCGCATACTCTCCCTATACCGATGATGAATATCCTTAATGGCGGAAAGCACGCTGACAATACTGTCGATCTACAGGAATTTATGGTTATGCCTGCAGGCGCTGCTGATTTTTCTGAAGCTTTAAGGATGTGCGCTGAAGTATTTCATACATTAAAGTCTGTTTTAAAAAAGGACGGATTAAATACATCTGTCGGTGATGAAGGAGGTTTTGCCCCTAACCTTAAAACTAATGAAGATGCAATCAAGTATATATTAAGAGCGATAGAACAGGCTGGATATGAAGCAGGAAAAGATATATTTATAGCCCTTGATCCTGCTGCGACTGAATTATTTAAAGATAATAAATATCATCTTGATGGTGAAGGAAAAATTCTTTCAATTTCTGAGATGGTTGATTATTATGCTTCTTTAGCTGCAAAATACCCCATCATTTCAATAGAAGACGGCATGGCTGAAGAAGACTGGGATGGCTGGAAAATGATTACCGATAAAATCGGAAGCAAAGTACAGCTTGTAGGAGACGATCTTTTTGTAACCAATACGAAAAGACTGGAAAAAGGTATAAAAATGGGAGTAACAAACTCTATTCTTATAAAATTAAACCAGATAGGGACTTTGACCGAAA
This sequence comes from Actinomycetota bacterium, assembly GCA_028695395.1. GTDB lineage: Bacteria > Actinomycetota > Humimicrobiia > Humimicrobiales > Humimicrobiaceae > Humimicrobium. The sequence goes on from JAQVJB010000065.1 coordinate 7,914, forward strand.
CGCTGGAAGCAATCGAAATGGCTAAAAGAGCTAATTATACTGCTGTTGTCTCACATCGTTCAGGTGAAACTGAAGACACTACAATATGTGATGTTGTAGTAGGAACTAATTCGGGCCAGATAAAGACAGGAGCTCCTTCCAGGACAGATAGAGTATCAAAATACAATCAGCTTCTCAGGATAGAAGAAGAACTTGATGAAGAAGCTGAATATCTCGGATTAAAAGCTTTCTATAATATCAAGAAATAGATATAAAAGTTTCTATTAATTTGATTCTGCAGGTTTTAATTATTTACACTAAAACCTGCAGATAAATAAAAACCAGTTAAATATAGTTGATTTTGACAAAACGACTTTATTTAAATAATATTTACTCTGTAAAATAATAGATTAATCATTTTAATTTATTATTTATTTTGCTCTTTAATATTCTTATTAAAAAAAGGTTTTCATTTTTGAATGAAAAGGGAAGTTCGTTAAAGTCGAACGCGGGCCCGCCGCTGTAATCGGAACGAAACCTGCTTTATGCCACTGCTTAAAGAATAAGCGGGAAGGTGCAGGGATTAGGATAAACCGAAAGCCAGAAGACCTGCCTTTTTTTAAAATATGACTTTCTTCGTGGAAAGAGAAAGGATTATATGATATTGGATATAATCCTTGATGTTTTTACTTTTCGCGTAAGAGCAGCAGGGATTTTTTTATTTTGAAATTAATTTTACAGAAAGAAAATAATGAACTTGAATCACAAAGAAAATGAAAAGAAACTTTATTCACTGCTAATGGAAAATCTAAGCAGGGTAGGCATTTTAGATGCCAGAGCATTAAATGAAGCACAAAAAAAACTTGATAATCTGACAAAACCCAAGGGTAGCCTCGGCAGGCTTGAAGAACTTGCCATGCAGATAGCTGGAATAAGCGGAAGAATGGTCAGCAGGTTTGATAATAAAACAATATTTACGATGGCTGGCGATCACGGAGTTACTGAAGAAAAAGTAAGTACTTATCCTAAGGAAGTAACTCCCCAGATGGTATTCAACTTTTTGAGCGGGAAAGCTGCAATCAATGTTCTTGCAAAACATATAGGCGCTGAAGTTATGGTAGTCGATATGGGCGTATCTTTTGATTTTGAAGACCATCCTTTCCTGATAAATAAAAAAGTAGGTTACGGTACCAGGAATATGGCCAGGGAACCTGCTATGACAAGAGAAGAAGCGATGCAGAGCATATTAAATGGCATTGAAACATGTAAATTAGCTACTGTAAAAAAGACTGAACCTGATATAGGTACTGATATAATAGGTACAGGAGATATGGGCATAGGGAATACAACTGCCAGTTCTGCAATAGCGGCAGTAATCTGTGATGCTGATGTGGCTGATGTCACAGGTCTGGGCACAGGACTGAACGAAGAAGGCCTTCATAATAAGATAAATGTTATAAGAAAGGCAATAAAAATAAATAAACCTGATAAGGAAGACGCTATTGATATTCTCGCAAAGGTCGGAGGTTTTGAGATAGGAGGAATTGCCGGATTGATAATAGGTGCGGCAATAAACAGGATTCCTGTTGTAATAGATGGTTTTATCTCCGGGGCAGGGGCTCTTATTGCCTTGAAGCTGTGTCCGGACACAAAGCATTTTATGATAGCTTCTCACCAGTCTGTTGAAAAGGGACATATCGCTATACTTTCAAAACTAGGGCTCAAACCTCTTTTTAATCTTGATTTAAGGCTTGGAGAGGGAACCGGTGCTGCTCTGGGAATAAATTTTGCAGAGGCTTCCCTAAAGATTATGAATGAGATGGCAACATTTTCAGAAGCAAAAGTTTCTGGGAAAAGTGAGTAAAATCAATCGTTAAAATAAAAATTACTGTTATTTATCAATAATATATTAATATATTTATATTACTATCCGATGTTTATTTAATGGAGTATTAAAATGAGCAGAATATTTTTTTTACTTGGCGGAGCAAGAAGCGGGAAAAGTTCTTATGCTGAAAAACTGGCAAATGAAAAGTCCCGGAATGTTGCATATTTTGCAACATCGGAAATCATAGATGAGGAAATGGAAAAAAGAGTCAAGATCCACAGGAACAGGCGGCCTTCTTCCTGGAAGACTTATGAAATTGAAAGCGCTTATCCTAAAATAGCTGATTCCGATAAGTTGTTTGGCCAGATTTTAGAAAATAAGCATGATGTGGTAATAGTTGACTGCATAACAATTCTGCTCTTCAGGATAATACATGAGTTTAAAATAGATGAAACCGATACGATTAGTAATGAATCCGAAGTGCAGATAGAAAAAAAGGTAAAAGGATTTTTCAGTAAATTCCTGGGTATGTGCAGCACAATTTCAGCTACAAAAAACATAGATTTTATTATAGTCTCAAATGAGGTCGGCATGGGTATTGTCCCCGCATTTCCATTAGGGAGGATTTTCAGGGATTTAATGGGCATGATAAATATAATGATATCAGATATCGCAGGTGAAGTTTATTTCTTTATTGCAGGAAACAAGATCAGGATTAAATGAAATGAAGATTTTCTTAAACGCAGTGGGTTTTCTTACAGTCTTCAGGGTCTCTGATAAATCATATCTGGATGATAATTCGTTTTATAAAACACTTTATTATTTTCCGTTTGTCGGTTTTTTAATAGGACTTTTTGGTGCAGCGGTTTATTTCATCTCAGGCTTTATTTTTCCTGGTTTTCTATGTCTTATTCTTGCAGTTCTTGCAGAAGTATTTATTTCTGGCGGCATGCACCTTGATGGCTTGAGTGATACTGCAGATGGCATTTTTTCCGGAAGAAAAGATAAAGAAAAAATAATTGAAATCATGAAAAAAAGCGATATAGGGGCTTTCGGAGCAATATCCCTTGTTTTTTTATTTATTTTAAAAATCACTCTTCTCTATAGTATTTTTTTTATTGCCCTTAAAAATATTGAAGGCATCAATATTTTAAAAAATATTAATCAT
>JAQVJB010000153.1 GCA_028695395.1 Actinomycetota bacterium
AGTCGCTCCATTTTCAACTTCAATAGGTGTTCCGTCTATATAAACTTTCGGCATTAGCTCTGTCCCCTTTCATCAGATTTTACAATAAATTTTTCCGGGAAATTCTTAATAGCTGATAATACCGGAATTGGAGAAGCCTGTCCAAGGCCACATAAAGAACTTATCTGCATAAATGAACCTATTTCTATGAGCCTTTTCAGATCGCCTTCTATGGCTGTTCCTTCTTTAAACTTTTTCACAAACTCAAGAAGCCGGGTATTTCCTTCACGGCAGGGTGTACACTTGCCACAGGATTCTTCAATAAAGAATTCGATGAGATTTTCCACTACATTGATAATGTCTATACTCTCATCAATAAACATAAGATCTCCTGCACCAAGAACTGCACCTGCTTTTGCACAGCATTCAATATCCATAGGCATATCAAGCATTTTTGCATTTATAATTGCCCCCGAAGCACCACCTGTCTGCACAGCATATAGCTTCTTGCCGCCAGGACATCCGCCCCCTACTTCTTCAAACAGTGTGCGCATATTTACTCCCATGGGAAACTCATATACTCCCGGATTATTGATATTGCCTGAAAGAGTGAATAGCTTAGTGCCAGGACAGGATTCTGTACCTATGCTGCGAAACCACTTGGCACCTTTGTCAATAATTTGAGGCACATTACAAAGTGTTTCAACATTATTTATAATTGTGGGCTTTCCCCAAAGTCCGCTTACACCAGGAAATGGTGGTTTATATCTGGGTTCGCCACGCTTACCTTCTATTGATTCCATTAAAGCTGTTTCATCACCGCATATATATGCACCTGCACCTGAGCGAATTTCAATATCAAAATCAAGACCGCTATCCAGAATATTTTTCCCTATAAATCCGGCAGATTCAGCATCTTTTAGAGCATCGTTTAAAATAGGTAATAAATATGGATATTCAGCTCGTAAGTAAATAAAACCTTTGGTTGCTCCAACTGCTACACCGGCAATTGCCATGCCTTCAAACATGCTATGCGGATCACCAGCCATAAGAATACGGTCTTTGTTCGTTCCAGGTTCACCTTCGTCGGCATTGCAGATGATGTATTTCTGATCCGATGGAGTACCTTTTGTAAAAGACCACTTTAAGCCAACCGGAAAACCTGCACCACCACGTCCACGCAGACCGGAATCTTTCATAATATCTACAATTGCTTCAGGATTTGCAATAGCTTTTTTTAACCCATTATAACCGCCTGCTGCAACATAATCTGCAGAGCTGGCAGGTTTAACTTTTCCTAAATTCTTTAAAAGAATCCTGGTTTCTTCCATTATTTTTCTTCCCTCCTCTGCCTGTAATCAGCAACTATTTTAATAACTTCTTCAGGAGTAAGAGGCCCATAAACTTCATCATTTATCATTACTGCCGGAGCCCGGTCACATACTCCTATACATTCGCAAGTCTCCAGTGTAAATAATCCGTCTGAAGTAGTTCCCCCACAGGAAATATCAAGAGCTTTTTCAAATGCCTGCATGACAGCTTCTGCCCCCTTAATATGGCAAGGGGCGCTCTTACACATACGTATGATATATTTTCCTCTTTTCTCTGTTGAGAACATTGCATAAAAAGAAATAGCATTGCAAACAGTTGAAAGAGGAATGCCCATTTCTTTAGCAATAATTTCCGCTACGTCTTCTGTGATAGCATTATCTGCCAGCTTTTGAGCCTGAAGAAGAACTTCAATCAGCATATCTTTGCGACCTTTCCAGGTTTTAGCAATAGCAGCAATCTTATCCAGAGCGGTTTTATCAGTGCAACAATTCGAAATATTTTCCGTCACTTACGAAACACCTCCAAATAAATTTATTGATAAGCTTTTATAATTTTTTAGATTTTCTTTTATTAAAATAACAGCTTAAAATTGGTTAAAACAATTTTCTAAGATATCAGTAGCTATCTTGTCTTAATAAAAGCAATTATTATTTCATTCTTTTAAGCAAAAAAAATATTGATTGTAACAATATTGTAAAAATTCTGTATTAATCTAACAGATTAGAAATTATGTGTCAACAAACACTTTACTATTATTATTCGAAATAATAATAGTAAATTAAATTATAGCTTTTAACGCTGCATATACTCTTAAAAATGCATATGAGCTCTTATAATTCAAAGCTATAAAAATATTATCCGGTAAAGCTAAAGCCATCACGATTAATAGCATTAAGATGTAATATTGAATTCCCCTTCAGTTTTATTTATTAGTTATTTTTATTTAAAAATTTATTTTTTTATGCAAGACATATTGACAATAATTACATCCTCTGTTATATTAATTAACACTTTAAATAGAGAGTGGATTTACAGGAAACTTAAACTTACAGACGAAAGAAAGTAAGAATAAAAACAGACATTTATCTGCTTGACGAAGTTTAAAGAAAGACCCTGAGATGTTAAGTAACCTAAGGTCGCAAGGCTAAGGTAAAAGATAACTTGGGGTTTTTATTTATTATTTGCCTACTTAAAATTTCACTAGATAATACTCAGATATTCTTACTTTATTTATCTT
>JAQVJB010000003.1:0-17800 GCA_028695395.1 Actinomycetota bacterium
CACTATTATCAAGACCAAGATAAACATATTGCCATATTCCCTTAAAATATCTGGTTTAAAAATCCTCTTACTTTTAGTTTCATTAATATTTGCTTTTTCCATAGTCTTTTCAAAAAATATTGATTTATAAATATTAAAATTGTTTAAATTATTTCTATAATTTATGTTTTAATAAAAAAGGTTTAAGATCTTTTTCAAAGAAAAAATACCATTTTTTTCCTTTAACAGATTTCGGATGTTCCTTATCATCGCTTTTTATGATTACTTCTCCATCGTTTTTTTCCCTTTTTTTTGTATAAAGTATTGCATGGTGTGCTTGCCCATTTGATACATACCATTCTTCCCATGGGTAATCGTTTATTTTCATTAAAGGTGGTGCAGCATGAATCACTATGGCTTCTTTCAGTCCTGGCGTCGAATTATTTATGGCTTCCCACGAGTATCCTTCATATTCTTTGGTTTCATTATCAACCATACCCTGCAAAAATACTTCATAAAAATTCAGGCCAAGCTTTATGCAAGCTTGCTCAATTCCTGACTTCATTAGTGTCTCTTTATAATTCTTCATAACATCATTTTCATTACTTCTTTTCAATAAGCCCTTCAATCCTAAAACATCAATTTATATAACTGTATTCTCGGGAAATTTCAACAAACCTTCTTACACTGTTTAGATCCTGCTCAAAATCTCCTATTGAAGATATCCCGTCTACACGCATATACGCTCTGATATCTTTGTTTTCTTTCAATATAGAATAATAATTTTTAATTTTCTTCCTGATTTCTTCTTCACTTGTAGCTAAAATATCTCTGACTGGATGAAATCTTTTTTCGATTCCTGTGTTTTTAATATTTTTTCTTTTAATTGCTTCAACAAATATATTGAAATCATTCCATCCGCTGCAATCAAGCATAGATATGTTTCTAAGGTCAAGTATTTCATCAATTAGTTCATTTACTACTCCACAGCTGTGCCAATATACAATACCGCCATAAAAATCACTTATTTCATTTTCAACTGGAAGTATTAGGTTTTTATAGCTTCCTCTCAAAAGATTAGGATAGTTTATATCATCATTATGTAAGCAGACCTTCTCTAATTTAATACCAAGAAACTTAGCCCTTTTTTTACTGAATTCAAATAATTTATTCTTCGCAAAATTCATAATTTTTACAACAAATTCAGGATTATCTATAAGGTCTAAAAGTATATTCTGGTAACCACGTAAATAAATTGCAATTCCAAATGGTCCTATTATCCAGTCAGGAAAAATTACTTGCCAGTTGGAAGGAAGTACTTCTTTAATCTTGTAATAAAATTCTATAGCTCTTTCAAGCTCGCCATCTTTATTGAAATCAATCTCTTTATCCTCTAATCTCTTTAAGGATTCCTCATCAGTTACAGGAATATAATCTCTTGCCACTGAGGGATCAAAATTATCTGGATATTGAACTCTGCAGCCTAAAATGGATGCTTCAAAAGCAGCTCCAAACCAAATTAGTATTACTCTGCCTAGACCTGAATCATCTTTAAAATAATTATATCTACATAAATAGGTTTCAAGTTGGACCTCCAGATACGTTATGGGGTTATAATAATAGTCTTTTAAATTAAAATTCAGTAATTTTGCCCACATAGGATACTCAAGGTCAGCCACAATAGGCATTTGGCTTCCACGTTTAGGTTTACAATGAAAAAAAGTATTATTGACTTCCGGAGCTTCCCATTTATTTGCTATTTCTTTATTTTTATCAGAATCAATTTGATTTTCTATTTCTTCTATTAAATGATTTATTTTATTTAATTGATTCATCTCTACTCATATTTATAGATTATAAAAATTCACTCAACTTTTTTAAACTCTTGCTTTAAAAAGCATATGAGATTTATGCTTGAATTTTTTGATTCAGTTTTATTTTTTTGTAATATAATTTAGACTGTGTTTTCCTTTTGGTTTCGTTATTGTTTCTTTTTTGTTGTACTAAAATATACAATTCTTTTTTTATCAAGTCAATAGAAACATTTACTTTTTATTTATGCTTATTATCAAAAAATACTAATCCGTTGACTTTCTATTTTTAAATATATAAAATATATCAATAATATAAAAGAAATATTTTTAGCTTAAAAAATAAAACGTGACTATATTATGTCACATAGTAGGTAATAAAATGGAAAAAAATCAAGTCGTGCGAAGACAAACCATCATGGAGTTACTTACTGAAGGTGGAGAAGTCCGAGTTAAGGAAATGAGCCAAAAGCTTAATACTTCAGTAGTAACAATACGAAAAGACCTTGATGAGCTGCAAAAAGAAGGTCTTTTGGAACGAGTTCACGGCGGTGCTGTCAAAAACTGTAATGCACAGCAAGATCTTTTTTTCATGGATAGAAAAGATATAAAAAAAGAAGAAAAAAAGCAGATTGCAAATATGGCAGCAAATCTAATTAATGAAAGAGATTCAGTAATCATAAATAACGGATCTACATCATATTATGTAGCGCAGGAACTCAAAAGCAAAAAAAACGTTATCGTTATAACCAACTCACTTATGATCTTGGATGAACTTTCTTGCTATAAAAACATTGCAACATTGTTTCTTGGAGGATTCCTGGACCCCAAAATGCAGATCACGCATGGCGAAGATACAATTGCTCAGCTTTCAAAGTACAAGGCTGATAAGCTTATTATCGGCATGGACGGAATAGATATCAAGGCAGGGGCGACAACATATAATCATGTTGACTGTGCGATTATGCGCCTGATGATTGAGCATTCCCAAAGGAAAATCCTGGTTGTCGATGATTCTAAGTTTAGAAAAATTACTTTTGCTCACGTTGCCCCACTTACTGATTTCAATACTATAATCACAAATTATATACCTGAAAATGAACAATACTATGAAGATCTCCGTATGCTTGGCCTTGAAGTAATAACTGACTAAATCAATTGTTTCATTCAGCTTTATAGTCTTTATTTCTCTATTTTTTTAATATTTGTCTCTTTTCTTATTAAATGAATATTTTTACTTTTTGTCCTATTTAGAAAGATAAAAGAAATAGAAAAGTAAATTATTATTGACTATAACCTTTCTTTTGCACTATACTAAATGAAAAATTCAAGGTTAACCTATTATAATAGTTACCCTTTTATTTTTATAATTTATTAAGCTGTCCGCGAAAGGGACTTTAAGGTATGCGAACTTTTCTTGCAGTTGATCTTGGAACCAGTAATTGCCGTAGTGCAATTTTTGATGAAAATATGAATATGTTGTCTATTGCATCCAAGGAATACCCTTTAATTAATCTTTCTCCTATTGAAATAGAACAGGATGCTAATTGTTGGTGGGAAGCAGTAAAGACGACCATAAAAGAAGTTGTTGCAAAAGCTGGTAAGCCTGGAAAAGCTGTCTGTAGTATATCAATCAGCTCTCAGGGTATTACGTTTGTACCTCTGGACAAAGAGGGAAACGCCTTAATAAACTCCTTAAGCTGGTTAGATATGCGTGCGCAGGCTGAGGAACACGCCATTGAAAATCAATATGGCCTAAAGAAAATTTATAAAATCACTGGAAAGCGCGCAAATGCATGCTATTCCTTGCCAAAGATGATATGGCTAATGAAAAACAAACCTGAGATTTATGAGAAAGCAGATAAAATTTTACTGCCTCTTGATTATATTCAATTTAAATTCTGTAAAAAAGCAATTACCGACCATACAATGGCTGGCGGAACTATGTTTTATAATATTCATACGCAAAAATGGGCTTACGATATACTATCCGACCAAAAAATAGACGTGGATAAGCTGCCCCAAATCGGGTGGAGCGGTACAGTTGCAGGCACCATATTGCCTGAAATTGCAAAAGAGCTTTGCTTAAACCCTGATGTTGTTATTGCAATTGGCTCACAGGACCAAAAATGTGCAGCATTGGGAGCAGGGATTTCTATTAAATCAGCAACAGCGTCTCTTGGAACAGCCTCCTGCATAACACAATTGTCCAACAAACCTGTTAGCGACCCTCTTATGCGCATTCCCTGCTTTTCTTATCTATGGCCTTCTACATGGTCTTTTGAGGGTATAATCAATACTGCTGCTTCATCATATCAATGGTTTAAAAAAACATTTGCTTCACATTTAACATACCAACAGCTGGATGGACTTGCTGCCCAAAGTGCTAAAAAAGGACAGCGTGCCTACTTCTATCCTTATCTGGCTGGAATGACCTCACCGTTTTGGGGCAATGGCACCGGAAACTTTACCGGGCTTTCACTCTCTACAGATTTAGGTCAGCTTGCTTTGGCTATCATGGATGGTGTGTCCTGCAATATCAAAGCAAACCTTGACGTCATGAAGAGCATTTATAAACCAGTAAACGAACTGCGTCTTTTTGGCGGAGGTGCTGTCAGCCCGCTTTGGTGTCAGATTACAGCTGACATAACTAATCTGCCCGTAGTAACACAACAATCTCCCGAAACCGCATTGATTGGCGCAGCAATGCTTGCTAAACATGGCTACGATGGCAAGGAACCTATAATCCCTGAAACTGCAAAAATCTATTATCCAATACCTAAAAATGTTTCTGTTTACCAAGAATATTATTCAAATTATACTAAAATTTTAAATAAACAATTTGATTATTAATAATTAGGAGGACATATTATGTCATTTTATTTTGGAGAAAAAACATGGCCAGAACTGAAAGAATATATTGAGAAAGATGCTGTTGTTCTACTACCTGTCGGCGAGATGGAAGAGCACAGTTTATACCTTCCAGTAGATACAGATGCGCGTATCGCTAAATATTTAACAAATGAAATTGCAGATGAAGTAAAAGATGATATTCCTGTGCTTGTTATGCCGACTGTTTGGTCAGGATACACACCAAAGTTTGTTGGTCATTGGCCTGGAGCCATGAGAGTGCGCCCCCAGGTTTTTACGGATATGATACATGATATCTGCGCTTCTCTTGCAGATATGGGTTTCAATAAAGTTGTAATGATTGACTGCCATGGCCAGCACGCTCCCATGCTTAATATTGTTACAAAACTAATTGCAGATGAATATGAAAAATATTTTGTTGTTGCTTCTCCACTTGTCTTCAGTGCAAAAGAATTTAATAAAGTAAGAAAGTCAGGACGTGGTGGTGTCAGCCACGCTGGTGAATGGGAAGCATCCATTATTATGAAAATCAATCCCGAACTTGCCCGCACTGAACATTTTACCGATAAAGACAAAATGCGTTACCAAACTGATTTTGTATCTGCTGACACAGCTCTTGGAGGGCAAAAAGTTTGCTGGTCATCATGGGGAATTCAAAAAACTGTTAATGGTGCTCTTGGAGATCCGACACAAGCAAGCATACAAACAGCTGATGCGATCATCAACGCAGTAAGAAAAAATTTTAAAAAATTTTTAAATGAATATTACACTTTCAAAATAAACGATTTAGAGCAGATATAACCTTTTTTACTATTTTTAAATCAGATCATTTAATGATCGTATGAATTTTAAAATATAAAAAAATACTGATTTTGAGATTAGCGTACCTCCCATAGGGGCAAACGCATAAAAAATTTTTTTGCACAGATTTATTTTATAAAGATAAATTATTTTTCAGGAGCAATTTATGTTTAACGGATTAAAACCCAAACCACCTTTCTTTGAGATAGGCCCTAAAGCTTATTTATTTGGTGACCAGATAGTAGAGCTTGCTTTAGCTGCAGATAAGGCATCAAAAAAGTATAATGTTGATATAATATTTACTACTCCTTATACAGAAATACGAAGGGTCTCTGAAGCTACGAAAAATATTTTTGTGTTTGCCCCTCATATGGATCCATTACCTGTCGGCAGAGGATTAGCCGATATTCTGCCTGAAGCAGTTAAAGATGCAGGCGCTGTAGGGGTAATGCTTAATCACTGCGAAAAACCATTAACCCTTTCAGCTTTAGACAGAACTATAAAAAGAGCTGAGGAGCTGGATTTAATTACAATAGTATGTGCTGACACTATTGCAGAAGCTAAAGCTATTGCCTGCTTTTCACCGGACATTATAGTTGCAGAACCCACTAAATTAATTGCAACCGGTAAAACAAGTGATATGGGCTATGTAAAAGAATCCACTCAAGCTATAAAATCAGTAAATCCAGAAATATTGGTGCTGCAAAGCGCAGGTATAAAAAATGGTGATGATGTTTATAATTTAATCTTTTCCGGAGCAGAAGCTACTGGTACTTCAAGCGGAGTCGCAAATGCAGATAACCGCATAGCTATGGTTGATGAGATGGTAGCAGCTGTCAGGAAAGCATGGGACGATATAAATAAAAAATAATCTTCATCATGAAAAAATAACTTTTATGCCCAGTTCTTCAATTTCTTTTTTAGATTCTTTATTTATAGAAGTATCTGTAACCCAATAATTGACTTTATCAAGCAAAGTTACAAATGCAAAACTTTCATGGTTGAATTTGCTGCTATCCGCAACTATAATGGTTTCTCTTGAACGTTCAATCATTGTATTATTGATTACTGCTTCTTCAGCATGATAAGTAGTAAGCCCAATATCTTTGCATATTCCGTCAACAGATAGGATAGCTTTGTCCGCTTTGTATCTTATAAGTTGTTCCTGGGCATCTTTCCCATAAGTAAAAGAGTATTGTGCATTAATATCACCTCCAAGCAGTATTACACGGAAAGAAGGGTGCATTCCGAGTTCAACTGCAACAGATATTGAATTGGTAACTATATTTAAGTTTTTATGCTTTTTTAACTCGACAGCTGTATAATATGTGGTTGTACCGGAATTTATAAGAAGAGTTTCCCCATCCTTTACCAGTGATGAAACAGCTGATGCAATAGCTTTTTTTAAATACATATTTTCATGTTTGCGATTCTGGAAATCTAGATTATAAAAATTCTTAACTGTCTGTATTGCTCCACCCTGAGTCCTCTCTAGAAAACCTTCTTGTTCAAGAACATCAAGATCGCTTCGTATTGTAACAACTGTCGCTCCAAGAAGATTGCTTAATTCAGAGACCCTTACCTGTCCGTCTCTTCTTAATATTTCCAGTATCCTTTTTCTTCTTTCATCAATTTTCAGTCCGCTTTTAGGCGCCATAATTCTCCTCTGATTATTTAAAAGTACTCTATCATGCTTAAAAACAGTAATCAATAAATTGGAGCTTAATTACTTATTTAATCTTTCCCCAACTGCCCCGCCTGGGTGAATAAGTGCAAACTGTTCATTGCAATATCCAGTCTCTTCAATCAGCGCTACCTGTAGCGCATCAAATATTGCTGAAAGAGCAACAAAACTTGAAGTGCCCTGACTGTCGTATTTATCACTTTCACATTTTATTTTCATGGGTATTACTATGTCTGATTCTTTAGTAAGAACTGCATTTAGATTCTCAGTAACCGTGATGACCTTAACACCTTTTTCTTTACAGATTTTTAAAATCGGAATCAATTCTGCGGTTTTTCCTCCCCGGGAGGCAAGGACCATAATATCTTCCTTCTGGACAAAGCCCATTGCTCCATGCAATGCTTCAGAAGGAGAAATGAATCTTGCCGGCCTTTCTATGCAACATAAAGAATGGGCGAAATGCTGGCATGCTATTCCGGAATGTCCGCATCCGCTGGTAGCTATCCTTATAGATTTTGCTAGCATATCGACAGCTTTTTCAAAAGCAGCCTTATCGATACTTCCAGATGTTATTTTTATAGCTTCAGCTTCAATATTAAAGGACTCTTGCGCTCTTTTCCATGATTCTTGTTTCATTTTTTCTATCTCCTATAAAAAACTTCAAATAAATGTTTATTTGATATTTTCTCCATAAATATTTAATTGATTTTGCTTCCATATAATAATGACTTAATTGCTTCTTCCCTATCGGTTCTTCCAAATATTGCACTTCCGGCTACAAGAATATCTGCGCCTGAAAGAGCTATTTCAGCTGAGTTGCCTTCATTTACTCCTCCATCCACGCTTATAAGATATTTAGCATTTGCATCTTTCTTTATCTTTGCTATTTCTTTTATTCTTTGGAAAACTTCAGGAATAAATTTTTGTCCACCAAATCCTGGCTGGATACCCATTATAAGCAAAATATCAATCATATTAAGGTATTTATTTAAATTCTTTAATGGTGTATCAGGCGAAATGGCAATTCCGAAGCCTTTATTATTTTTTCTACAAATATTATATACCATATCTATATCATCACTGGTTTCAATATGCACGGTTATTATATCTGCTCCTGCCTTTATGAATGCTTCCGTAAAATCAGAGGGTTTTTCTATCATAAGATGGGTGTCAAAAATCATTTTACTTTTTTTTCTGATACCTTTAAGAATATTAGGCCCGAAAGAAAGATTAGGAACAAAATGACCATCCATTACATCTATATGCAGATATTTCAGGCCAGCTTTTTCTACTTCTTTTATCTCACTGGCATATTTTCCAGAATCAGCTGCAAGAAGTGATGGTGAAATAATCATAATAAAATTCCTTTGTAGTTTTTTATAAAATAATATTAGCTATTTTCTAAATAAAAAGCAATTAATAAAATAATAGAAAATATCATTGACTTTATAGGTATAAAAAATTAAATTATATTAAAGATTAAATAATATTAAAGAAATAATATTTTTCAGGAGTGAAGCATGCATAATAGATTAAAACCCAAACCGCCTTTCTTTGAAATCGGGCCTAAAGCTTACCTATATGGCGACCAGATAGTAGAACTTGCTTTAGCTGCCGACAGAGCATCGGAAAAATATAATGTTGATATAATATTTACTACACCTTATACAGAAATACGCAGAGTCTCTGAAACTACGAAAAATATTTTTGTGTTTGCCCCTCATATGGATCCTATTCCTGTAGGCAGAGGATTAGCTGATATTCTGCCTGAAGCAGTTAAAGATGCAGGAGCTGTCGGAGTAATGCTTAATCACTGCGAAAAACCATTAACCCTTTCAGCCCTAAGCAGAACAATAAAAAGAGCTGAGGAACTGGATTTAATTACAATAGTATGCGCTGACACTATTACAGAAGCCAAAGCCATAGCCTGCTTTTCACCAGACATAATAGTTGCCGAACCTACGGAATTAATAGCAACCGGCAAAACAAGTGACATGAGTTATGTGAAAGCTTCTACTGATGCTATAAAATCAGCGAATCCGGGAATACTGGTACTGCAAAGTGCAGGAATAAAAAATGGTGATGATGTTTACAATATTATCTATTCCGGGGCAGAAGCTACTGGTACTTCAAGCGGAGTCGCAACTGCTGATGACCGTATAGCTATGGTTGATGAGATGATAGGAGCTGTCAGAAGAGCATGGGATGATAGGAATAAAAAATAATTTAAAAAATAAAGACAGAACAAAAAAATATTCAGGAGGAATAATTATGAAAATGATTCATGAAAAAATAGAGGTACAGTCTGAAGGATTGCATCCGACTTTTCACAATGTAACCGACCAGGTTAAAGAAATTGTTAAAAAAGCAAATATTAAAACAGGAATATGTACCATATATTCTCATCATACGACCTGTTCAGTAATGGTTCAGGAATGTTCTCATGATAAAACTTATTTCGGACTGGAATATCTCCAGCAGGACCTTTGTAATTTAATGGAAAAATTAATACCTACCTGCCGTGTTGAAAACCAGTACATGCATCCGGGACCAAAGCACATTGAATTCGGTGACAGCGTCGGTGAACCAGGCGGCTGGACCAGCTTAAACACTGACGGACATCTTCGTTCATGTATCTTTGGACGTTCGGAAACAATTGTAATTGAAAATGGTGAATTAGATTTAGGTGAATTCGGCTATACTTATTTTATAGATTGGGACCAGGTCAGAGCTAGAAAACGTACTGTACAAATTGTCATTATGGGTGAATAAACCTGATTTATTAGAAAATATTTTTATTAATTTAGCTATAATATTTTTAAAAATAAATTCTGCAACTGCTTTTGTAGTCATGCTAAAGCAGTTGCATCATGTTGGGAACCGTTTTATTGCATAATTATGTAAAAAAATTGTAACCACAAAAAAAGAGGGATTTGTTTTTCTTTTATGAAGCCTATAAAATTTTTTTAAACACTTTATTTATTTTTATAATATTAAAAAGAATTAGTCCTGATTTTTATAGTAATAAGAATATAAACTATGCTTATTTCCAGAATTAAATTTTTATAAACTATTCCACTAATTCAAAAAATATTAATTTCTTTATTATTTGGAGAATATTATGACAAAAAAACTAGTTATCGATCCTGGGCAAAGAAGGCGTGCTGATAAGATTACTTTTAAAGATATTTCAGTAAATAAATATCAGAAAACCGTAAAAGATGAAAAAAACAATTTTTCTAAAAGTGATTTTTTAAGGATTTACAGGGATATGCTTATAATCCGCGAATTTGAAACCATGCTAAATGATATAAAGACTAAAGGCCAATATGAAGGTATAAAATACGATTACCCGGGGCCAGCTCATCTGGGTATTGGCCAGGAAGCATCTTATGTGGGACAGGCTTATGAATTGGGAATACAAGATTATATTTTCGGCTCACACAGAAGCCATGGAGAAATTTTGGCAAAAGGCTTATCAGTAATACATAAACTAGAGGATAATAGTCTTCTGGAAATAATGAAAAATTTTCTTGGCGGTAATATATATAAAGTAATTGAAAACAATACTGATTATCAAAATATAAAGGATGTTGCAAAAGAATTTTTAATTTATGGAGTCCTAGCTGAGATATTCGGCAGAGAAACAGGTTTTAATAAAGGTCTGGGCGGCTCAATGCATGCTTTTTTCATCCCTTTTGGTTCATTTCCCAATAATGCAATTGTAGGAGGTAGTGCTGATATCTCGACAGGTGCTGCGCTATTTAAACTTGTAAACAATAAAGAAGGCATTGTTGTATGCAATATCGGTGATGGAGCAATAGGTTGCGGTCCTGTCTATGAAAGTATGAATTTTGCTGCTATGGATCAGTTTAAGACATTATGGGATGAAAGACATTCTGGCGGACTGCCCATAATTTATAATATTTTTAATAATGGCTATGGAATGGGAGGCCAGACAACCGGAGAAACAATGGCATTTGGTTTAGCATCAAGGCTTGGCGCAGGAGTATCCCCGACTCAGATGCATGCTGAAACTGTAGACGGATATAATCCGCTAGCCGTGATAGATGCTTTCAGGAGAAAGAAAAAAATAATACAGGAAAATAAAGGTCCTGTATTACTGGAAGTACTTACTTACAGGTTAAGCGGCCATAGTCCTTCTGATACAGACTCATATCGAAATAGAGAAGAAAAAGACTTATGGAGAAAACAGGACTCTCTTAAAAAATTTAAGGAGGAGCTAATAGAATTAAAAATTGCGACAGAAGATGAGATAAGCAAAATTGAATCTGATTGCAAAAAGGATATTTTCCATATAACCAAACTGGTCATTAATGAAGAAGAATCTCCTAGGATTGATCTTGAAAACAAACCGGAATTTATTTCTGGATATATGCTTTCTAATGAAATTATCAAAAATATGGACCCCGGAAGAAATGCTGATGTCTTAATTCCAAAAGAAGAAAATCCCAGAATAGCCCAGATACGAAAAAAAGAAAGATTTGCATTTGACTCATCAGGTAATTTACATCCAAAAACTAAAGTTTACCAGCTTCGCGACGGAATCTTTGAAGCAATGATTGATAAATTTTATGAAGATCCCACCCTTATTGCATATGGTGAGGATAATAGAGACTGGGCTGGGGCATTTGGAGTATATAGAGGTCTGACTGAGTCTCTTCCATACCATAGATTTTTTAATGCTCCAATCTCGGAAGGTGCTATTGTCGGAACAGGGGTGGGGTATGCGATGTGCGGAGGAAGAGCTGTGGTTGAACTTATGTACGCAGATTTTTTAGGAAGAGCCGGGGATCAGGTATTCAACCAGATGAGTAAGTGGCATTCTATGAGCGCCGGCATCCTAAAAATCCCGTTGATATTACGTATGTCAGTCGGCTCAAAATATGGGGCGCAGCACTCTCAGGACTGGTCTTCATTATGTACACATATACCAGGCTTGAAAGTTGTATTCCCCGCTACCCCTTATGATGCAAAAGGCCTTATGAATTCTGCTTTAAGCGGCACTGATCCTGTTGTTTTTATTGAGAGCCAGAGAATATACGATATCGGTGAAATGTTTCATAAAGAAGGTGTTCCGGAAGGTTATTATGAAATTGAGATTGGAGACCCTGATATTAAAAAGGCAGGAGAAGATTTAACTATTTTATCGGTTGGAGCTACTCTATACAGAGTTATGCCGGCTGCTGAGGTGCTGGAAAAGAAATATGGAATTTCGGTTGAAGTAATTGATGCAAGAAGTCTTGTTCCTTTCAATTATGAAAAGGTCATAGATTCTGTTAAAAAAACTGGCAGGATAATAATTGCCGGCGATTCCTGTGAGCGAAGCTCCCACTTAAAAGATTTCGCTCAGAACATAACTGAACTTTGCTTCAATTATCTTGATGCGCCTCCTGTTGTTGTAGGAGCAAGAAACTGGATTACTCCTTCTTATGAATTAGAAAAATATTTCTTCCCTCAGCCAGAATGGTTTGTAGACGCAGTCCATGAAAAAATTATGCCGCTGGATGGGCACATTGTGAAAAATAATTTTTCTGATGAGGGAAAGATAAGAATATATAAAAAAGGGGTGTAAAAATTCTATCTTTTATTTAAAAAAATATTATATCCTTAAGTTAAAATAGCGATTTTTTTAAAATTAAAAACTAAAATATGAAATTTATATTTCTTTTTATGCTTTACATTTTGATGACTTTTTCATAAATTGCTGTAATATCATTTTGTTTTAAAAGACTACTCATAATGTAAGCAATAAGTAACACTAAAATTATATTTAAAAATAACCTAGTCAAGGCAAATTTAAAACCAAGAGAGGATATCTCAACCAAAAACATTGGTACTCTTATTGCAGAAGACGCACCTATAAAAACAATTATATTTGTAAACTTTACATTCTTTTTAATAAAAACTTCTGCAATCGGAAAAGCAGAATATAATGGACCAACGGTCATAATCCCTATAAAAAAAGATAATATAATGCCCTTAATGCCAGAATCTTCCCCCATGAGCTTTATCATTGTTTCTTTTGACACCCATTCATCAAGAAGTCCGATTAAAATAAATATAGGTGGAAGAACCAGAATGATTTCCCGAGAACTATAAATAACAGAATTTATAACTTTTAAACCAATATCATGTCTGAAAATAAAAATAATACCCAGCAATATGAGTGTTATGAAAAAAAACATATACTGTTTTAAAAATTTTTTTAAATTAAAGCTTTTTTTATTATTATTTTTCATTATTTTATTTCCATGCTCCAAGAATAAATCCAATCAGATAAGCTACCCCTATTGACAAAATAAAAGAAATTGAATTCCTTATTATTGCTGCTTTTTTATTAAAATACTTTATTTCAAGCGGCAAAGTAACAATACCTACCATCATAAGAGTCTGTACAAAGGCTGCTATCTGGACATATCCGGCACCACCCTGAAGAAGCATTGCTGCAGTTGGAAAAGCAATAAAACCAGGTATAAGTGTTGCAGAACCAACTATTGATGCAAGCAAAACACCTAATGCACCGGATTTCTCACCAAGTATTCGGGAAATAAATTCTGTATCCACTATTGAGAGTACAATTGCTATCAGGACTACTACTCCCAAAAACATTGGCAATATGTTTTGAAAAGATTTCCAGGCTTTTATTAATGCCTGCTTTGTCTTTTTTCTGTTCTTAACAAATGATATTATTAAAAATATAATTGCTATCAGATATATCAATATGTTAAAAATATAATTACTCAACTCAGAAGCCTTTTTTTCCTTTTATTTTGTTAAATCTTTTAAGAAAAGTTTTTAAAATATTTTCCCTGTATTTAATAAATTCCACCCATTGGGCAAGCTCACTATCGCCCTTATCTGTTATTGAATAATTCTTTTTTGCAGGACCTGATTTACTGGTTTCCCACTGTGACTTTATCAAGCCTTCTTTTTCAAGAAAGTTCAGTGTTCTGTAAATTGCACCAAAATCATTACCCGACTGGGTAAAACCTATTTTTGAATATTTTTCAGTAAGCTCGTAGCCATAAGAGCCGCCTTCAGAAAGGAGCAACAAAATCGATGGTACAAGAAAACGATCCATTCTTTTTGCTCCACAACTACAGTTTTTGCTGCGACATTTTTTTATTTCAGACATTTTTAAATATAAATCCTTTTATTATTCTGAAATTAACTGTTTTGATTTAAAAATATTATTTTTCTGCTTTTATCTGTATCCCTAACATTTTTATACCGGTCTTTGTTTTTAAGGAGATTTTTGCAGGTTCAGTGATAATGCAATTATTTGTAAAAATTCTGTTTTTCTCGCCATTAACCACTATTTCTCCTTCTCCTTCTATTACATAGAAAATAACACTATCTGTCATTTCGCATAATGGGATTTCTTCATTTTCTGCAAGTTTTATTACTCTTGTTTTAAATCCGTCTGATTTAAAGAGTACATTTTTATCCCTATCTTTATAAGGAAAAGTTTTAATGGTTTTTAAGTCAAAAATATTCATATAAACAGGCTATATGTTTGTAATATATATATGGTTATAATATTTATTCAGGATTATTCTGTCAAGCAATTTTCCCTGACCATGACCGGGGAAAGACTTACTGATTATTATTTTGACTTTTTTAAAAGTATTAAGAAATGTTTTAAAAATATAAATAAAGATTGCAATACAAAGATTAATGCTAATTTAAAAGTCCCTGGATGATAAGTTCGGTTGCCTCATCTTCGTCAAGACCTCTGGACATAAGTGTTTCCAGCTGTTTTTTATCTACGCTTCCTATAGAAGCTTCGTGTGTAATATGAGCAGTAGCATTTTTTACTTCTACAATCGGAACAGCACTTGCCTGCCCATTGTCCTTTATGATTTCTTTGCAGTCAACATGCCCTCTTGAATAATTGCCAGAGGCAATTAGCTTGTTGAAAATTTCAGCCTTTGCATTATCTCTTACTGCCACTCTGGAAGTTAAAACACCTTTTGAATTGTTGCCGTTAAGATATCCGGTTTCTCTTATAATAATTCTGTCATCATCTGTTCCGCTAATTCTTGCCATCATTTCCATCACGGAATCAGGACCGCATTTTGACTCGATATCCATGTCAATAAGCCCTACCCTGCCTTTTACAAGCTCGAACTCTGTTTTAAATTTTGCTTCTTTTTCAAGAATCACTTTTGTTTTGGGTATTACCCTTACTCCTCCGCCGGGACTATGTATGTGCTTTTCAAAATAAGAGTATTTTGCTTTTTCACGCAAAAGTATCTTTGCATTCATCTTATGAAGAACATCTTTTGCAGTAGGAAAAACGCAATGCGCAAGAAGAGATATTGATGCACCTTTTTTAATTTCAGTATTTATCTCAATATTTTGAACAGCATTTTCTGCAGTAACCCCGAAACAGAGGTGAACAGGTTTTATTATTATTTTGCCTTCTTTTACAATTAGCCTAATCCTGACACCATCTTTTATGCTTTCTGTATTTATTTCAATCCCCTCTATTATATTGGAAGAGATAATCTTATCTTTATTTATTACCAGTCTTGCCACATTAGGGTCATGAATAATATTTTTCAGATCGGCTGCTTCATATAATATTTCTTCTTTTAACATTTTCTTTTATTTATCGTAATCTTTTCAAATAAAGTAAAACTATATATTCTTCTCTAGTTCAGAGAAAAGGGGAATATTCTTATGGGCACATGAAAGACACTTACCCTCAAAATACTTTCTTATCTTACTTACCTTTCCTTCATCAAGCAAAGTTCCGCTGCAAAGCAGATAAGCATATTGTGCATTTTTTAATACTTCAAGGCTGTGAGTAATTAATATTACTGTTGCTCCGTTGCTGTGAAGATGCTTTATGGCACTAAAAATATTATCGAGTGAAGCAACATCAATACCTGAATCAGGCTCATCCAGTATTACAAGTTCGGGTTGCATGGCAACAATTGAGGCAAGTTCAAATTTTTTTCTTTCTCCCCCGCTCAGACTTTTGTCTATAGCCCTTTCTGAATATTCTCTGTAATCAATACCAAGAATCGATAATGCTTTTACTATGCTGTCTTCTTTTTTATCTTTTGTGGATGCCTGCATAAACTGCCTGATCTTCAGACCTTCAAATCTTGCAGGTTCCTGCCAGCCCATTGTTATCCCGAGCTTTGCTCTTTCATAAACACCCAGCTTTTTAATAGAAATGTCTTTAAAAATAATATCACCTTCAAATTTTCTGTAACCCTCAAGACCCATTACTATAGATGCAAATGTTGATTTCCCCGCACCATTAGGTCCGACAACTGCATGTATTTCTCCTTCCCTGAAATTAAGGCTGAGATTATCCAGTATTTTCTTTCCATTGAAAGAAAGAGTAAGATTATTTGTTTTTAATATTGTGTCCATAATCATTCCTTATTATACAACTTTGCATTTTATAAATGATTTGGAATTATTAAAAGCAATTTAAAAAATAATTACGCCGAAAATAAAAAATGGAAAAAAAATAAAAAAATATTAAACTTGATATTAATGAGCACAAGCTAGGAAATGGATGTTTTTTAATTTACTAATCGGCAAAAGTATTATTTATAGCCTGAAAAATAATCAGCAGGTTTTAAAAAATTTTTTGAATAAAAGGAGAACTGATGACATTGCAAAAATATATTGATATCAGAAGTGATACTGTTACCCTTCCTACCGAGGAGATGCTTGATGCAATGAGAAATGCAATCTCGGGTGACGATGTTTATGAAGATGATCCTACCGTAATTAAACTTGAAGAAAAATCTGCCGGAATTCTCGGAAAGGAAGCTGCAGTTTTTGTCCCTTCAGGGACTTTTGCAAATCAGCTTGCGATAATGACTCATACATCAAGGGGAGATGAAATAATAGTCCCGGAAGGCAATCATATTGTTATACATGAGGTCGGGGCAAGTGCAGTATTGTCCCAGGTGCAGTTAAAAACCATAAAAGATAATTTTGGTGAAGTAGATATCAGTTTGCTAGAAAAGGCAGTAAGGCCTGATGATATACATTTTCCTAAAACAGGTCTTATATGTATGGAAAACGCTCATTCTTCAGGAAAAGTGGTTTCACTTAAAAACATGAAACAGGTTTATGATTTTGCAGTAAAGCGGAAAATCCCCGTTCATCTTGATGGTGCAAGGATATTTAATGCTGCAATTGTTTTAAAAACAAAACCATCAGATATAGCGCATTATTGTGATTCTGTAATGTTCTGCCTTTCCAAAGGACTTTGCTGTCCCATCGGTTCTGTTCTTGCTGGTTCTTATAATTTTATAAAAAAAGCCCGTAAAAACAGGAAACTCATGGGTGGCGGTTTAAGGCAGGCAGGATATATAGCAGCACCCGGTCTTATTGCTCTTGAAAAAATGGCCAAAAGGCTTGGAGAAGATCATGAATGCGCGAAATATCTTTCAGAAAGATTGGGTGAAATAGATGAAATCAATATATTTGAAAACCAGCTGGATATAAATATGGTCTTCTTTACGATAAAAAAAGATAATTTCAATGAAATAGATTTTATAGAATATCTGGGAAAAAATAATATAAAAATAAACCCGTCAGAAGGAAATGAGTTTCGCTTTGTTACTCACTACTGGATTAAAAAACAGGATATTGA
>JAQVJB010000003.1:17900-42762 GCA_028695395.1 Actinomycetota bacterium
CCATATTTCTCCTCTTTCAGGATATTGCTGCATCTTTTCAGAGAATTCAGTCATTCCGGCCAGCTTTCTATAGTAGCATTTTCCCATTCTGTATTTATTTTCTTATCCTCTTTATTTTCGTTTTTATATCCTTCTATGAGAAGAGAGTCCGTTTCTACTTTTTTATCATTTATTATTTTTTCGATTACTGCTTCTGATATAAACCTGCTTTTATTTTCATAAGCTTCTAAAGCTTCTGCAACTTTTTCCGGCAAAGTAATATTTAGTCTTTTCAAATTCTACCCCAGCCATTTAAGTAATTAATTATACATCATATTATACATATTATTATATGTATTGTAAATACATAATCAGATATTTATAAGCTTATGAAGGTATTCTTTTTTTATGATTAAAGCTGAATAATTATTCATAATTTTCACACTTTTTTAATTTTCAATTTTTTTAATATTTGCCGATATAAGAAATAATTCTTGACGTACGAATACAGGAAAGAGATTCAGTAAAAGACCTGGGAAAATAACCTTTCCTTGTATGATCTCGGAATACTTTGGAAAATAATTAGAAATCAGGCATATTAATTTCAAGATGTATGAGCAGTTCATTTTCAACCTGCAGAAATGGAAAAATTTAAAAAATTAATTTGATTAAATTAAAATCCAAAATAAAAAGGAAGGCTGCTTAAAAAAACAGCCTTCCTTTTACACATTTTAATTAGGCACAAAAAAAGTATCAACTCAAACCTTTTTTAGCTAATGCCTATTGTCCCCCGAATCTTCCGGCAATTGCCTGGGCTACAAAAGCTACAGCAAATAAAACGCTTACAATAATCATTAATGGATGTACTTCTCTCCATTTTCCTCTTAGTAGTTTTATTACTGTATAGCTTATAAAACCAAAACCGATACCATATGAAATATTGTAGGTAAAAGGCATAATAATGATTGTTAAAAATGCAGGTATTCCTACTTCTACATTCTTAAAATCTATTTTTGAGACTATTGACATCATTAAGAAGCCGACAACGATTAAAGCCGGCGCTGTTACAGGATATTTGAATACTCCTTCAGCAACCTGAACGCCGCCACCGACAACGGCAATAAGAGGTGCAAAAAATATTGAAAGCACAAATAGTATTCCGGTTGTTATAGGCATAAGTCCCGTTCTACCACCTTCTGATACTCCTGACGCACTTTCAATATATGTTGTTATTGAGCTTGCTCCAAAAAGACCTCCTCCGACAGCTCCAAGAGAGTCAACCAGCAAAACATTTCTTAATTTTGGAAGATTTCCCTTTGAATCCAATAATTTTGCTTCTTCACCAACACCGATTACAGTCCCCATGGTATCAAAGAAATCAGTCATAAACAGGGCAAATATCATAACAATGGCTCCGATATTGAGCATGCCCTTAGTCCAAACAGCTCCTACCAGGTCTGCTTTAAAAAATGTTGCAAAACTTTCTGATGTAGGAACTGCAAAAACTTGTGTGGGTAGAGGTATTACTTTGGTGATCATTCCAAGAATCGCGGTAACAACGATTCCTATCAAGATAGCTCCTCTCACCTTATAGGCAAGAAGAACGACAGTTAACATAAGTCCGAATAAAGCAAGGAGAGTTACTCCCGAGGTGAAATCACCCAGCGTTACCATAGTTGCTACATCAGGCTGAATAAATCCAGCTTCCTGTACTCCGATAAATGCTATAAACAATCCTATACCAACGCCAATCGCGTATTTCAGTTCCATAGGTATTGCGCGCATTATCATTTCCCTTAAACCAGTGAACACAAGAATGGTTACAATAATACCTTCGATCACTACTATGCCCATTGCCTGCTGCCAGGTCAGTCCGAGACCGAATATTATCGTAAAGACAACTACTGCATTTATTCCCATCCCTGAAGCTAGCGCAAACGGCGTATTTGTAACTATACCCATAAGCATGCTGAAAAATCCTGCACCTATGCATGTTGCAACTATTGCTGCTTCATAGGGAACTCCCCCCTGGGCTAATATTGAGGGGTTAACAAATATTATGTAAGCCATTGTCATGAAGGTAGTAATGCCTGCAATGATTTCTGTCCTTACACTTGTGTTCCTTTCCTTGAATTTGAAATAACTCAAATCTGCACCTCCCGTTTAATTTTTGAATAAAATTTTCAATAAAAGAAAGAAAGTTAAATTAATTTTAATAAAGTAAGCATTTTTTTTAAACAAATTTATTTATTATTTTTATCTCAATCATGAAATTTATCTCTGCTTATAAAAAATCAGTATTATTATTTTTAATAAAAACTGGCTTGTATCCGGTTTATTATATAAAATTAAAATACTTTATTATTGGTTTTTATTTAATTAATATTTTTGTCGGGGAATATATATCAGCTTATATGAACCACAAACTGTAAACAATAAAGTTAGAGGTTATTATTTAAGAAATGGAAACAGTAAAAAACTTTTTTACTTCGGAAAATTTTAAAAACTTCTGGATTAACTTTTACAGCGGTTTTGAAAACGTCCTTAATGTTATTTTTGGAAAAATAAAATATGAGCCGATAAGGGATTTATTTTCAAATCCATGGTTTTGGATAATTATTGTGTTGCTTATTTTGCTTTCAATAATATTTAGAAGGCGTTAATATCCTGACATATCGATATGTAATCAAAATATGTCTTTTTCAGTCATTATAATAATTGAATAAAGTCTGGTTTTTTTATTTCTGCTTTTTGTAGTTCATATATTCTATGACCAGAAAAGCGGTAACAGCTGAGGAAAAAATACTAAAAAATATTATTAAGCCTTTATTTTGCTTTACTCTTCTACCAAACAGATGAATCTTGGAATTTTCTTTTTTTAAAAAATCCAGAAAACCTTCATCGAGCATCTCTTTTTCTTCATCTTTAAGATTTTCTATTCTTTCTATTATTTTCTCCTCGAGATTTTCTCCGGGCTTTACGGTAATGTCTTTTGCTATTTTTAAGAATTTGCTTATTTTGCTCATAAAATTGCCTTTTTATTTAAAATAAATTATTTCTCTTTTATGTTTTCTTTTATTATTTTTCTGGCTCTATGAATATTAGTCTTGATAGTCCCTACCGGTTTTTTTAATATCTCTGCAATTTCAAGATAGCTATAGTCCTGGAGATCTCTTAAAATCAGGGGTATTCTGTAATTTTCATCCAGATTTACAACTATTCTTAATATTTCCTTAACCAGCTCTTTGTCATGAAAAAACTTTTCTATATTCTGATTTGTCTCATTTAAAATTACTTCCGCCCCTTCATCTATTATATTGTCAAGACTTACTTTTTTATTTGCAGCTTTCGACTTTATTCTTATCTTATCTATGCATGTATTTACCGTCAGCTTCCTTATCCATGTCTTAAAGCTTGAAAGACCCCGGAATTTTGAAATGGCAAGATATGCTTTTACAAATACCTCCTGGCTTATATCTTCAGCTTCATGGGAGTCCCTTATCATGAAAAAAGCAGTCGTATAAACGTACTTCGAATGCCTTCTTACAAGTTCCTCAAAAGCTGCCTTGTCTCCTTTTCTGCTTTTCTCAACAAGCAGCTCGTCTTTAATTGTGCTCTCTTTTTTTATATTAATTTTTATTTCCTCTTTATATGTTTATTTATTAACAATTAATCAATTATCTGCAGTAACGGGAGACTCTGCAAGGATAAGGGGTAAAGTTATATATTTTCCGCTTCTATAAATTTCTACTTCAATATTATCATCTACATTATGCCTGAGCATCTGTGCATATAACTCAAAACTTGTTTTTATTTCCTCGCCATCAAATCTGGTAAGAACATCCCCTGCCCTTATGCCTGCTTTCCCTGCAGGATATCCGGGAAATACACTTGATATAAGGACTCCGGGTACTTCCCCCTGGCTGGTACTCATTTCTATTCCTATATAAGGGATCCTCGCCTTTCCATATTTAATTATCTGTTTTGCAATATTTACAGAAGTATCACTCGGTATGGCAAACCCTATTCCTGCACTTGCGCCGCTTGGAGAGAATATCAGATTGTTTATGCCGATAACCTGTGCTGAAATATTTATAAGCGGTCCTCCGCTGTTCCCTGGATTTATTGCGGTATCTGTCTGGATAAGGTCGACCATCGGCAGCATATCGTTTGAAATGGTAATATCCCTTCCTTTTGCACTGACAACTCCGAATGTTACAGTCTGCTCAATTGCAAAAGGGCTTCCGATAGCAATGACCATTTCCCCGACTTTTACATTTTTTATTGATGTAAAACTTGCTTCCTTTAGTCCTGAAGCTGCTATTTTTATAACTGCTATGTCCGTATCCTTGTTAGAACCAATGAGGCTGGCTTTATATTCTTTATCATCAAATGTCATTACCACTATCTCGTCAGCACCTGCAATAACATGTTCGTTTGTAATTATATAACCGTCTTCAGTATATATAACTCCTGACCCTACTCCAGCATCAGTTAAAATATTTCTGTTATCAAGAACCCTTATTCTTATGTTTACAACAGAAGGAGATACTTCTTCTACAAGAGCAGTAATAGCGCTGTTCAGCTCTTTAAGTGAAAAATCTTCAACCGGCTTTTTTTCTTCAAGCTCGGCAAGATATTTCTCCGTGTCAGCACTATCATTTTCTGTAATCGTAGTTCCGCTTGTCTTATCTTCGGAAACAGCAGAGCTGCTGTTTCCTCTTAATAATTCTATCGGGGAAGTTTTATTTATTACTGACAATATCCCAACTGTAAAAAAGAATCCTAAAGCTATAAGCACTAGCGATACAATTATTATAAGACAGCCTTTTAAGAAAACAGGTTTAATACTCTCGTTTTCGTCATTATAATTATTATCCATTTTCCCCCTGCACTTCTTCTTCGTCTGATTCAGCATCTGAATAATCTTCAATCTGCAGTTGGCCTGATTTCATTTTTATAATGTCTTCCTGCATCTTATTTGCTGCATCTTCTATGCTAATATTTCCTGCAATCAGGCTTTCGGTGTTTAACTTAATTACTTCTCTTATCAGCCTTAGATCTTCTTCGGGTATCTGGCCTCTGCATATCTTCAACTGAAGCAGGGTATTATAAAAAATATCATTGGTCAGCATTTCTTCCTTTTCCAATCCTATAATAGAAGGATAGGAAGACGTATTAAGCATCCAGGCTTTCTGTATTTCGCTGGAAATCATATAATTTATAAATTGTTTTGAATATTCAAAACTTTTTGAAGTAGAATTAACATTTATAGCAAATCCCATACCTGTAACCATCGGAGTCGGATTTGAAAATGCCCCCGCTGTTTTGGGTATCTTTGATACGCCGAAATTGATTCCTTCTTCAATGTATTCCTCGATTGCCCACGAACCATTTATTATCATTGCTGTCTGTCCGGCTTTAAATGAATCGTTTATCTCTTCGTAGCCGATATTAAAGGGCGCTACATTTTCAATATTGTAAAACTCTTCTAAAAACCCCAAAGTTTTTTGAACAGATTGACTGCTTAAATTAATTGAACCATTATCATAATCATATATCCAGTCAAGATAGCCTCCTATAAAAGGTATTATCCATTCAGGCTGGCTTGCATTCAATAAAAAAGCATAAGTTTCTTCCTCAAAACCGGTATTATCTCTAGCAAAAACCAGTATTTCTTCAAAATCTGCAGGAGCCTGGCTAATAATGTCTTTATTATAATAAAACAAGAGAAAGTCTGATGCATTAAATGGGACAATAAATCTTTTATTATCAAAAAAAGTAAGTTCGTTTAAACCCGGGATAAATACATCATAATCAAATTCATCAGACAGGTCTTTTAAAACATTTTCTTTTGCAAGCCCTTTCATGCTGTTTAGCCCCAGCAATACGATATCAGGACCGGCACCCGCAAGGCTGGCAGCGCTGAAAGTATCCATAAGCTCTTCTTCGCTTCTGTAATGTTTTACTATAATATCTATTAAAGGATTTTCTCTTTTAAAACTTTCTATATTGTTCATTAAAAATATTCTTTCCTTTGGTTCGCAGCTATTCCAGAAAGTAATTGCCTGCGCTTCACTGGTCTCCTGGTCAGTTATATTGCTTTCTTCATTTTCTGATGCCGGTTTCGCTGAAGTCGTAGTCTGGTTTTCAGTACTTCCCATATCTCTTTCGGCGCATCCCGGAATAACCATAACAGATGCAGATAAAATAATAAGAATAACGGTAATATATTTTAATGACCTGAAAAAATATCTGTCTTTTTTACTTGAATGAAACATAATTTAACCTTTAAATATAATTATAATTCTAAATTTTATTAAATCTAAGCCAGTCCATCTTTAATATTATAAATTTTAAGGCATTTCAACGGAGTCTTCAAAAAAAACTTCGAAATCATAATGTGTAAACTTTTTAGTATATTTGCTGAACAAAACATCGAGAGCAAAACCCTGTTCCTCTTTTGGAAGCAGTTCATCTTTTTCTAAAAAACATTTTTTTATTAAAACAACCCTATCCTGAATATCATAAAAAGTTGACAATAATTCTATGTTTACGGCTTTGCTTTCCCCTATATTGACTATTTTTCCTTTTATTGCGAGTATATCATTTTTATAGATGAAATTCTCTTTATTGGCTATTATGTTACTTTTAAGCAGCTTGTAATGGTCATTGTAGTCTACACCTATTTTTATAGTAGCAATATCTATATATCTTTTGTTGTCGGAAAGCATATATGAAAAAGGTATTTTGCTTTCCGGCCTTAAATAATTGGCGCTTATGCTTATTTTGTCTGAATGGAGGCTTTCCCCTTTTTTGTCTTGAAAATCTATTGTTAGTAAAATATTTGTCTTAGTTGAATTTGATACATTGAGTATTTCTCCCATTATGCAGAGATTGCCAAAGTAATCGGTAAAAACATTAGTGTTTTTTATTTTTACTCCGATAGACGTAGTAACATCTGTTTTAATTTTCTCATAATCAAAAAATATAAGGCTTGCATTGTTTTTATCTGTTTGAGAAGAATTATCAGTAATAGTGCTAACGGCTTCCTCCATTGCCCCTGGCTGAAAAGAAAAGCTTTCAGAAATATTGCTGCTGAAATCTTCGAGCTTGCTACATGCTGCAGATATAGACATTAAGAAAAGAATGATTGTTAGAAGCAATGATTTTTTAAAATTAGCATTCTTCATCTTCACCGGTAAAGAAACCGCTTTCTGTTAAAAAATTTTTTTCGTCGACGTGAACGATTTTTGGCAAAAACCCTTTGGCATCTTCAGGCTCAAGCAGGCAGAAAGCCATGATGATTACCTTTTCTCCTTTATTTATTAATCGCGCAGCCGCACCATTAAGACAAATGGTCCCGCTTTTACTTTCCCCTTCTATAACATAAGTTTCAAGTCTCTGCCCGGAATCTATGCTTACTACCATTACTTTCTCATAAGGCAAAAGCCCGGCTTTCTCCATTAAAAACCTGTCTATGGTAATGCTTCCCACATAATCTACCTTTGCTTCCGTAACAGTTGCGCGATGTATCTTGCTTTTTAAAATACTTAGTAACAATTTTTGCCTTTTTCTTTATGATTAAGTCAATAATATTACATTTATAATAACTTAAAGTAAATATTATTTTAAGATTGATTCTGGCTCATCTCTACAACCTTATTGTCTATCAATCTCGTTTTGCCAAACCAAATGGCAGAAGCGATGAGTATTTTCATGTTTTGCTTCCCTGGATTCTTTAAGGCCTTCAGCTCTACAGGATCTCTTATGTCAAAATAGTCGATTTTCTTGACAAAACTGCATTCTTTAAGCATTTTTACAGCACTAATTCTTGCAGTTTTAACGCTTCTTCCCTGCCTGACTTCACTTTCTGCAAGATTTATTGCCTGGAACAAAATATTTGCATTTTTTCTTTCTTCTTGGTTAAGATATGCATTCCTTGAGCTCAAAGCAAGTCCGTCGGGTTCCCTTACTGTTTCGCATCCAACGATTTGTATGTTTATATCCAGATCGGAAACCATTTTTTTTAAAATTGCAAGTTGTTGAAAATCTTTCATTCCAAAGTATGCATTATCAGGAATTATTATATTGAATAATTTTAAAACAACAGTACAAACTCCCTTAAAATGCCCTGGACGGAATTTCCCGCACATTATTTTTTCCATCTTTTCTACATTAACATATGTGAGATGACGGTCGCCATACATTTCGCCGGGCTCCGGATAAAAAATAATGTCGACTTCTTCCTGGCTTGCCATTTCCCTGTCTCTTTCAAAATCTCTTGGATATCTGGCAAAGTCTTCGTTTGGCCCGAATTGTACAGGATTTACGAATATGCTGATTATTGTTATATCACATTCCTCTTTGCATCTTTTTATCAGGGACAAATGGCCTTCATGTAAGGCTCCCATAGTCGGTACCAGGCCTATTTTCTTCCCCTCTTTTTTTAATTTGCCGACTATCCTGCTTATTTCATTTTTATTTTTGATTATTTGCATCAATATGAATGCTCCTGTGAAGGAAATTCTTTATCTTTTACTTCCCTTATATAGTCTTTAAAGCATTTTTTCATGATCTGGGCAATATCTGCATATCTTTTTACAAATTTAGGTTTATATCTTTCAAAAAGCCCAAGCATGTCATGCGCTACAAGAACCTGCCCGTCACAATCCGGGCCTGCTCCTATCCCTATAGTAGGCACGCTTATATTTTCTGTAATCTCTTTTGCCAGATTGGAGGGAATTTTTTCCAGGACTATGGAAAAGACACCTGCCTGCTCTATTTTTTTTGCATCATTTATAATTTTCTCAGATTCTTCTTTAGTCGAGCCCCTAAGACCATAACCTCCGAAAACATTAACTGACTGCGGAGTAAGCCCCAGATGTCCCATCACAGGAATTCCTGCATCCACGATTTTTTTTATTGTTTCCAGCACTTCTTCTCCGCCTTCAAGCTTTACAGCGCTTACGTTAGATTCCTTTAAAAATCTTCCGGCATTCCTAAGCGCCTCCTCGCCGCTTGCCTGGTATGACATAAAAGGCATGTCCCCCACAACAAATGCATTCTTAATTCCTCTGGTAACAGCTTTACAATGGTGAAGCATTTCTTCCATTGTAACCGGTATCGTACTTTCATACCCAAGAACAACATTTGCAAGAGAATCTCCGACAAGAATCATATCTATGCCTGCTTCATCCAGCATTGTTGCCATCAAAAAATCATAGCATGTAAGCATGCTTATCTTCTCGCCTTTTTGCTTCATTTCCATAAGCATGTTGATATTTACTTTTTTTCTTTCAGCCATTTTCTCTCCAATAATATTTATATTTTAATATTTATTAATTTGAAACTATTTTTATTCTTATTTTCTTATTATTCTTCTTTTCTTTTAATATTATTTATAAAGAATTATTTTTATTTTATTCTGGTAAGTCCGGTCAGGCAAGTAAATAAAATCAAGATACAAACAAGCTTAAAAATTCATGGTATGTATTTTTATCTATCCATTTGTTTTCAAGGGCAATATCGGCGGTGAAATGTCCCAGGAGCTTATAAACATCAGAATACTCTTTTCTCATTTTGGCTTCTATTTTTTCCAGATGGCTTTTAATAGTACCCACATCTCCCCTGGCAATAGGTCCGGTCAAAGAATTGTTTGTGCCAAATTTTTTAATATTGTCGATTGTCCCCTGGGAAAGATTTAAAATCCCTTCCAGAAATATTTCAGGTTTAATGCCTATTTCTTTTCCCATCTTTTCGACAATATTTAATAGCCCAACAAGATAATTTGATGCCATACATGCACAGGCGTGATAAACAGCTTTGGAGTCATTCTCGACATAGACGCTTTTCCCCTGAAGAAAATTTACTATATTTTTAACTGCAAAAAAGGCATTTTTATCTTTTTTATCGTATGTAACGCCGAAAAGAGTGTCTTTTATTGAATTTGCCGAATCCAGGTAGTCTGCAAACGATTTCATCGGGTGTATGCAGCATACGGAAGCACCTGAGGATTTTGCCGCGACAAGAACATCAAGACCCTTTAAGCCGCTAAAATGAATGACAGTCTTTCCTTCCCCGCTTATTTTTCTTTTTACAAATATTTCCTCGCATACTTTTTTTATTGCATCATCTGGTGTGCATATCAATATGCAATTTGCTTTTTTAGCTGCCTCGCTGCTGTTTGTAAAAAAAAGCGTTTTCTTATTTTTACCGCTTAATATTTTTTTTACATTATTGACAGACTCGATTCTCCTTCCGGATACTGCAGCAAGATTAATGTTTTCTGTTTTACTTGTTGAAAAACAATAAGAAAGAGTCATGCCAAGCCTTCCCGGCCCGATTACGCATATATCTAATTTTTCTGATGTTTTCATGATTATTATTGTATTAAAATTTTAGATAGTGCCCCCATAAAGAGGAAAAGTGCTGCCTAATAAGCCAATTTAACCATTAATATGATTTTAATATAAAAACAAAAGCCAGGCTTCCGTCTTTTATTAAGAAATTCTTATAGGCATTAAAAGATAAATTAAATTTTTAGCTTTTACATTTCTAAATAAAACAGGTTTTAAAGATTCTTCGACTGAAAAAATAAACTTTTCTTCATCCAGCATGTTTATTCCTTCGAGAAGAAAATACGGATTAAATGCTATTTCTATTTTTTCTTCTGCGTAAGCAATGTCGATTTCTTCATTAGAGCTTCCTATTTCTTTGATGTTCATTGATACTGACATCTTGCCATCGCCTATATCAATCTTTATGGGTATATTGTCCTGGGATATTGAAGAAGTTCTTTTAATTACTTCGTTTACTTTGTCTTTATCGAGAATTATATTATGTTTAAATTCTTTTGGTATAAGTTGTTTGTATTCAGGAAACTTTCCCGACAGAAGTCTTGAGATTATTTTTGTTTCTGTCCCATCTTCATTGACAAGAGAAAAACTTATCTGGTTTTCTTCAATATTTATTTCTGTTGCTTTTCCTGCATAATCGCTTTTAATGATATTGTCCAGGACTTTGCTTGGAACAACTACTTTTATAGGATCGCCCGAGTAGTCTATTTTCTCTTCAATATACGCTAACCTATAGCTGTCCGTCCCGACCATTTTGATATAACTTGAAGACTCCTTGCTTTCTTCGTCTGATAAGGAATTGTCAACTTCTATAAGTATTCCTGTAAGAATGGCCCTGCTTTCTTCGTTTGAGGCCGATCTTATAACTTTATTTAATAATTTTTTAAATATCTCAAAATCAATCTTGAATTTGGTTTTTTCCAATGTTGTTGGAAATTCAGGATATTCGTCTATTGCAAATGTGTTTAGATTAAAAACACTTTTCTCGCACATTACTTTTAATTGGTTTGTGTTTATGTCAAGAGTAACGGAAACCTTTGATTCGGGAAAATTCCTCAAAATATTAATAAATATTTTGGCAGGCACAACTGCCCTGCCTTTTTCAATTATGTTTGCTTTTAAAGAGGATTTTATGCTTGTTTCAAGATCAGTGCTGTATATGTGCAGCATGTCATCTGCTTCTATTAATATACCGCTTAAAGCAGATATAAGGCTTTTTGATGTTGCAACCCTGCTGGCAAAATTAAGTTTATTTAAGAGTTCGCTTTTTGTAATTTCAAATTTCATAATAACCTCTTAAAGTATTTAATAAATATTTTAAAAATCAGAATTAACAATATTTTATATTAAAATAAGAAAAATTCCCAAGAAATAAATCTTTACACTCATATATGTATATAATTATTAATATATCTTATTAATTTATATAAATAGATTTAATAATAATAATACATTGTTCAAAATGTATATAAATAACAAACCCCCTGTATTTCCTGGATTAAAAACTAAAAAAAATTTTTTAAAAAAGTAATTATTTCTGTAGAGAATAAGAAAAAAACGATAATTATATATTCTTAAAATTAATTTATTTATTTATTGAACATCCTGATTTTATTAATTGCGAATAAAAAATATATTTTTAAACAAAAATTATACAGCGTTTAAACAGAGCTTTTTATTTTATTCGTCAGCTCCTGGACTTCATTATAGACAGTCCTGTCAGTTTTTAATAAAGAAGATACTTTGTTGACGGCATAGATAACCGTAGGGTGGTCCCTGTTTCCTATATCCTTGCCTATTTTAGGAAGAGATGTGTTCGTAAATTCTCTTGAAAGATACATGGCTACATGGCGCGCATGAGAGATAAGAGCGCTCCTTTTGGAGCTTACCAGATCATTTATAGAGACCGAGTAGTATTTAGAAACTTCTTTAAGTATTTTTGATATTGTTATAACTGCTTCTTTATTATCAGGTAGAATATCTTTTAAAACCTTGTTTGCTATTTCAAAATTAGGAACAGTTTTTGTCAGAGAAGAAAATGCGATTACCCTTGTAAGAGCTCCCTCCAGCTCTCTTATATTGGAGGTAAAGTTTTCTGCAATAAGCGTGAAAATATCATCGGATATATAAACACTGACTTTTTCTCTTGAGCAGTATTTCTTAAGGATGGCTATTCTTGTTTCCAGGTCTGGCTGGGTAATATCTGTAACAAGCCCCCACTCAAAACGTGAACGAAGCCTGTCCTCAAGAGAAGAGATGTCTTTTGGCGGCCGATCGCTGGTTAAAACAATCTGCCTGTTTGTATTGTGGAGAGCATTAAAAGTATGGAAGAATTCTTCCTGGCTGGCCTCTTTTTGTTCCAGAAAGTGTATGTCATCTATTAATAAAACATCGTTTGTCCTATAGTCAGACTTAAAAGACATTATGTTCTTGTCCCTTATCGCATTAATAAAATCGGTAAGGAATTGTTCGGCAGAGACATATTTTACTTTCATGTCAGGAAACAATTGATTGGTATATTGTCCTATGGCGTGTAATAGATGGGTTTTACCCAGTCCGACTCCGCCGTATATAAAAAGAGGATTATATGATTTCCCTGGATTTTCACAGACTGCAACTGCGGCATTACAGGCAAATTCATTATTTCTGCCGATAACAAAAGTGTCAAAAGTATATTTCATATTAAAGGACTGGACAGCTGGTTTTTCATTTATTTTCTGCCCCTTGATCTCTCTTGTTTTTGTTAATGAGGTTGAGTTTATCAAATCTTCCGCAGGGTTTTTCCTTGAAATCTCAGAATCTACGATTATTTTTATCTTACAGCTTCTGTTTAGTATATTATAAACCGAATCACTTATAATAGTATTGTACCTGGTTTCAAACCATTCTTTTGCAAAATCACTGGATACTGAAATAGTTAAAATATTTTTCTTAAAAGATATGGGTACTATGCTTTCAAACCAAGTTTTAAACGTAGGAGTGTTTACCGAGTTTTTAATATCATTTAATATATTACTCCAAAGATCATTTATGTTTTCTTCCATAAGCCAATATTAGAAATTATTTGAATAATATTCAAGATATTTGGCTCCTTTTTTAGAAAGTCTTTTTTTCCCTGAGGCATATGTTTTTAAGAGTCCTTCTTTTTCAAGAAAAGATAATTCCCTAAATGAGGTTGAGAGCGAAAAACCAAGCTCTTTTGATATTTTTGAAGGTCCTGCCTCTTCAAGTTCCAGGATAAGAAAAAGAATTTTCATCTGCCTCATAGAAAGTTTTTTCAAAAGATATTCTTCGCTGGATTTGACAGCAGGAGTTCCTTCTTGAGAATTTGTTGAAGTATTTTTAATAAGCTCGCTTTCCTTCTTTATATTTTTTCCTGATGAGCTTATGCCAGAAGGCATTCTTCTGTTTTCCTGCGGTCTCGCACCTGATTCCCCGTTTTTTAGCCTGGGCATTTCATTTATTGAAAGATCGACATGCTCATAAGTAGTATCAGTATTAATTGAAAGAGTAACTACGGTGCCATTTTTTATATTATCTTTGATATCCAGCATGCCGCCTGAAAAAGATATGGTCTCATTTACAATCGGAAGGCCAGAACCTACTCCTCTTATAAATTTTTTCATTTGAGAAGTTGCAGAAGTATAGCCCGGAAGCACAGCTTTCTCTTTGTCAAAAATCCCGGGCCCCTGATCGGATATCATTATTTTATTTCCACCATTCAGTATGGTTATTATAATTTCATTAAAGCTTGCATGTATAAGGTTTTCTACTATTTCTTTTATGATGGTATAAGGGATTTTACCACCCTGGCTGTGCGAAAGACCATAAACCTCTTCTGCGGTTTTATTGATGAAGTCAGGGATATTGTTAAAACTTAAATCAACTATTCTTGGCAGGCTGCGTAGACTGTCGTATACTGCTATTCTTACAAAAATATCGAAGTCCGTGTTTTTATCCGGATCTTCCAGCGGGTTTATATTTATATTATTCATAATAAAAAAATAAAAAAATTATATAGAAATAGAAAAAATGAAAAATTTAATCTTAAAACATTGAAAACAATATTTTTCCATTTTTCAAAAATTAAAAACTTTCTACAGGTAAAATCATGCTGATAATAAAAAAAGTTATCATAAAATCAAATAAAATTACAGTTAAAAAAAATTAAATGAAATGGTAGACACTGGCATTTTTCAAAGTTATCTACATATTTTTATACACCTGTTGAAAACTTAAAAAATTATTTTGAAAAGTAGCTTAAGCGGAAAAAAAAATTGAAAAAAAGCAAAAAAAAGTGAAAACCATAAGAACAAATGTTTGAGGCTTGTTTTGTTGACTTATTGATAATAATAAGTTTAAAATGTATTATTTATATACAAATGAAAACTTAATATAGCAATAGGCAGGAAAAATGAAGAGAACTTACCAACCTAATACAAGGAAAAGAAAGAAAAAGCATGGTTTTCTACAGAGGATGAGAACCAGAAATGGCAGAAAAATAATAGCAAATAGAAGAAGAAAAGGTAGAAAAGTATTATCTGCATGATTGCCGGAGGATAAAATAAAGATCGAAGGCATAAAAAGTAAAAAAGAGTTCAGGGAAATCCTGGATTCTGGACAAAAGATAAATACAAGATTTTTTCTTACCTATATAAAAAAAACAGAAGAAAGAAACTGTTTTAAAATTGGTTTTATAATTACGAAAAAAATCGGAAATGCTGTTGTTAGGAATAAAATAAAAAGAAGAGTCAAAGAAGCTTTAAGGGATATTGGATTTAGTTACGATACAGGCATTTCAATTGTTTTTATAGCAAGAAAAGCGATTGTAGGAGCAGACTATTTAAATATTATAGAAGCATTAAGAAAATTATTAAAGAATATATAATAATTAAATGGCTGTCCTAACTTATTTTAATAATGAAAAAAGTATTGATTTTTATTATAAATTTATATAAAAAGTACATATCTCCTATATTTCCACCAAGTTGCAGGTTTTATCCTACTTGTTCGGTCTATGCTATTCAGGCAATAGAAAAATACGGCGCAATAAAAGGTAGTATCAAGGCGATATATAGAATATTAAGATGTAACCCGTTTAATAAGGGCGGGTATGACCCAGTATAATAAACGGAGGTTGTTTTGGATTGGCTAATAAACTTACTAAGGCCTATTGAAAATGTTTTAGGATATATAATTGAATTTTTTTATAATTGGATTCCCAGCTATGGAATTGCAATAATGCTTCTTACCATAACTGTAAGAATAATACTATTGCCTTTAACAATAAGCCAGACAAAATCAATGGCGAAGATGCAGATGCTGCAGCCTGAGCTAAAAGAAATACAGCAGAAATATAAGGGAGACCAGCAGAGAATACAGCAGGAAACCATGGAGTTTTACAAGAAGAATAATGTAAACCCGTTAAGCGGCTGCCTGCCCCTTATTTTACAGATGCCGGTATTTTTTGCTTTATTTCAGCTTTTAAGGGACCTTGGTGTAAATGCATTCGGAGGTGGAGCCCAGACATTATATAAGTTTTTGTGGCTCGACCTGACCACCAAGGATCCATTTTATGTTCTGCCCATACTTATGGTAGTTACAATGATAATATCATCCAAGCTTACGCAGACTGATGCGACAAAAACAGGAATGAGCGCAGTTTTAATGACATACGGGCTCCCTCTTGTTTTTGGATTTATATCCTTTAGAATGCAATCAGGCATATTAGTTTACTGGGTTACCACTAACTTATGGTCGATTGGCCAGCAATGGATTGTAAATAAAATGATAAAAAAGGAAAAGGATAAGGCTGAAAAGAAAAAGAAATTAACTAAAGAGGCCGAATCAGTTTCTGGCAATGGCAAAGAAGAAAAAGTAATAATTAAGCCTAAAAAGAAAAAAAGAAGAAAATAGCTTAAACAGGAGTAAAGATGTCTGAAAACGCAAGCATAGAAGAAGCTATAAGCAAATTTGTAGAGTCTCTGGAAGAAGAACAGAAAAATGATAAATTGCTTGAATCTAATAATATAAAAGAGTCGTATATTGATGAAGATACAGAAGAATACTACGAAGAAGAAATATTTGAAGAAGGGGAGCATATTGTTGAAGAGGACTGGCAAAAAGCTGAAAAGATTAAGGGATTCATAGAAAAGGTTATTGCTCTTGTAACAAATAGCGAAGTCTCAGAAATAACATATGATGACATGAGCGGAAAGATAAATATTTACGGGAAGGATCTGGGAATAGCAATTGGTAAAAATGGTAAAAATATGGAAGCTATCGAGTATATTTTAAACCTATATGTAAAAAGGAAAAATCTTTCTGATAAGAGCATAACGATAGACATAAAAGACTATAAGAAAAAGAAATTTGAAATTATTAAGAATTTAGCCCTTAAGATGGCAGGAAAAGCAATAAAAGAGCAGAAAAAAATAATTCTGAAACCCATGCCGTCATATGAGAGAAAAATTATTCACGATGTTTTATCTGACAATAAAGAGGTTAAAACAAAAAGTAAAAATAAAGAGCCCTACAGGCGCATAATAATATATCCCTTAAAGGAAAATTAAAAAGGCGCCCTGGGCGCCGTTTTTTTTTGCCAAAAGGAGAGAGTGGTAATGTCTGAAAATGATACAATAGTAGCTCTGGCAACAAAAGCTGGAAACTCTGCTATTAATATAATTAAATTAAGCGGCAATAAATCAATAGAAATTACTGATAAGATATTTAAATCTGCAAACAAAAAAAAGATAAGTAAATTAAATACTTATAATATTGTATATGGAAAAGTATATGATGATAAAAATGAGGTAATTGACGAAGCGATAGTATCTGTTATGAAAGGCCCGAAATCATATACGAGAGAAGATGTCGTTGAGATAAATTGTCATGGCGGAATTGCTTCAGTAAATAAAATAATTGATATTATTTTACAAAAAGGCGCAAGACTTGCTGAGCCGGGGGAGTTTACAAAAAGAGCTTTTTTAAATGGAAGAATTGATTTAAGCCAGGCAGAAGCAGTGATAGAAATAATAAATGCTAAAAATATTACAAGCTTAAAGATTGCCGCAAATAACCTTACAGGAAATTCAAGAAAAGCTATAAAAAATATTCGGGAACAGATAGTAAATATAATTTCTGAACTAGAGGTAAAGATTGATTTCATCGAAGAAGATCTGGAGACAATGCCAATAAAAAAAATTATAAAAGAGATACAAAGCATAGAAAAAAAAATAATCGAATTAATAGATAATGAAAAAAAATCTGAAATCATAAAAGAAGGAATTAAGATAGCTATTGTTGGCAAACCGAATGTTGGCAAGTCCAGCTTATTAAATATTATGACTGGCAAAGAAAAATCTATAGTAACCCACATTCCCGGTACAACAAGGGATGTTGTCGAGGAAACGCTTAATCTTGATGGAGTTCCGGTTATTTTTAAAGACACTGCAGGCATAAGAACTTCTAAAAACATAATTGAACAATTAGGTGTAAAAAAAAGCAGGGAAGAGATTGAAAATGCGGACATAATAATTCTTATTCTTGATAATTCTAAAAAAATAAGCGATGAAGATAGAGAGCTATTAAAAATAACTGATGGGATGAAGAGAATAATTTTATTAAATAAGATTGATTTAAAAAATAAAGCTGATATTGAAAAGCTTGATATAGATAACTTAAAAAGAGTAATAAAGATTTCAGCTAAGGAGAAAATAGGAATAAACAAGGTAATAAAGGAAATTAAGAAAATAGCATTAGGCGAGGATGAATTTTTATATGAGGAAAAGGTTATAGTAAATAAAAGGCAAAGAGTATTGCTTGAAAATGCTCTAGTTGATATTGAAAATGCGATAAAAACAATTAAAATGAACTATTCTGAAGAATTTATTATAACTGATTTAAAATCTGCAAATAGTAAAATTGCTGAAATTACTGGTGAAAAAACTGGTGAAGAGATTTTAAATAAAATATTCAGCAAGTTTTGTATAGGAAAATAACTACGACAAAAAATTGTAAGGTATTGAAAAATGGCGAATGTTTCACGTGAAACTTTTAAAAATATATACGATGTAATCATTATAGGAGCTGGATTGTGCGGTTCAGAGGCTGCAGCCTTAATAGCTAAATACAATCTGAGGATTTTAATAATAAATATAAGCATGGATAATCCGGGATATATAAAATATGAAAATCTTATATCAGATGATGGAAGCGGACATTTAAACAAAATAAATATTTTAGAAAAATATTTCTTAAAAAATATTAAAAAGACGACTATTCTACAAAAAAAGATAAAAAATGATTTTAAAGAAGAATTTGTCATTGACAGGAAAAGATTTTCATTAAACATTAAATATTTTTTGGAATGCCAAGCCAATATTGACACAAGGCAGGGCCTTGTTCAGGAAATAGAGTTGCGGGAAAAAGAAAGTTACAGAATTACTTTAAACGATGGGGAAAGATTTGAAGCAAGATATATATTGATTTCATGCGGGACTTTTTTTAATGGAATAACTGTGTTTGGAGAAAACAGAATAAAATCTGGAAGGCATGGAGAAATTTCATCGATAAGCCTTTGTGAAAACTTAAAAAAACATGGTATAAAATTTGAAAGAAAAAAAACATATATTCCAGCATGTGTTGATGGAAAAAATATATGCACTAATGAAAAAATTATAGATAAAAAATATATTTCAGTAAAAAAGGCATCAGACACCAGGTTTGTATTAAATACTTACTCTGAAAAATTTAAAAATAATAATGTTTTTTCCTTAATAAACAAAGATTTGGAAATTGATGAGGAAACGCCAATCGGTATAAAAATCTATAAACTATACCCTGAAAGCAATGAGACAAGAGAATACAATATAAGTAATTTTATAAGTGCTGAAAGCGAACCATTTCAGGAAGAAAGAATAAATAAAATATACTCTCTTGAAAATGCTATACTGACAAGACCATCATATTTAATAGAATATGATGGAATTAAAAATAGTGAAATAAATGATTTATGTGAATCAAAAAAATTAAAGAACATATATTTTCCAGGAGAGATAAATGGAACATACAATTATCTGGAAATAGCATATCAGGGAATTTTATCAGCAGCGGATATAGTAAATAAATTTAATAAAAAGAAAGTCATTAATATAAATAAATATCAATAAAAGTTATTGTTTCACGTGGAACATTAAAATAATTATATAAAAATGAAAAAATTCGATCTAATAGTTGTAGGAGCAGGCCATGCGGGATGTGAAGCAGCACTTTCGGCAGCAAGATTAGGCCTAAAAACATTGCTTCTGACAATAAATTTAGAAAAGATTGCCCTAATGCCTTGCAATCCTTCAATAGGAGGAGTAGGGAAAAGCCAGTTAATAGCGGAATTAGACGCACTTGGCGGAGAAATGTCAAAGATAGCAGATGAGACTTTCATACAAATGAAGACACTTAATATGAGCAAAGGTCCTGCTGTGCAGTCAAAAAGAGCTCAAATTGATAAAAAAGAGTATGAAATTTTAATGAAAAAGATAATAACTTACACCAAAAATCTTATTTTAAGGCAGGGAACAGTAAAAAAAGTACTGATTAATGATTCAAAAGTATCAGGAATTGAAACAGAGGAAGGCTCTTCTTTTTTATGCCAATCCCTTGTAATAACAACAGGGACCTTCTTAAGAGGCAGGATAATAATAGGAGATAAAGAATATGCTGCTGGCAGGATGGGAGAATATCCATCAGCAAGATTAACAGCTAGCCTGAATGAAATTGGCATAAAAACAGATAGATATCAAACTGCAACACCGCCAAGGGTAGACAAAAGGACAATAGATTTTAGTAAAATGAAGGAACAGCCAGGAGAAAACGATATATATTTTTCTTTTTGGAAAAAATCGAAAAATAAGTCTAATATTTCCAGTTTCCTGACTTATACAAATAAAAAAACCCATGAAGTTATTGCATCAAATATAAGCAAATCT
The DNA here is from genome assembly GCA_028695395.1 of Actinomycetota bacterium. Lineage (GTDB taxonomy): Bacteria > Actinomycetota > Humimicrobiia > Humimicrobiales > Humimicrobiaceae > Humimicrobium. The sequence goes on from JAQVJB010000003.1 coordinate 38,221, forward strand.
CCAATAAAATCAGGTATTATTAATACTCATGGTCCCAGGCATTGCCCTTCAATAGACAGAAAAGTGATTAATTTTCCTGAAAAGGTGAGACACCCTGTTTTCGTAGAGCCAGAAGGTAGAAATACAAATGAAGCGTACCTTCAAGGTTTAACAACAAGTATGCCTATAGAATTTCAAAAAATGATAGTAAATTCAGTTGCCGGGCTTGAAAATGCAAGAATAATAAGGCCAGGTTATGCGGTTGAATATGATTATATTTATCCTAATCAGCTGAATCTGACGCTTGAATCCAAAAATATAGAAAATTTATACTTTGCCGGGCAGATTAATGGTACCAGCGGGTATGAGGAAGCAGCAGTGCAGGGTTTTGTTGCAGGAGTCAATGCAGCACTAAAGCTATTAAAAAAACCTCCCTTTATGCTAAAAAGAGAAGAAAGCTATATAGGGGTCCTTATCGACGACCTGCTTACAAAAGAACTTGTAGAGCCATATAGGATGTATACTTCCCGTGCGGAGCAGAGACTGCTTTTAAGGGCAGATAATGCAGATATAAGATTAGCAAAATACGGCCATTCAATCGGTCTTTTAAGTCATAGAGAATATAAAAAAGTACTAAATAAAATAAAATCCATAGAAAATATTACAAATCTTTTAAAGAGTAAATTTGTAAAACCAGGAGAAGAAGCAGGCAAAATATTTAATTATTTGGGCTCATCCGATATAGAAGCCCCTGTAAAATTATATGATCTCTTAAAAAGGCCTGAGATTAAAATTATAGATATTATGCAATATTTTTTATTAAATGAGAATAAAATAGATTCTGAAGTCCTGAAACAGGCAGAGATTAATATTAAGTATGAAGGGTATATTCTTAAGCAACTTGAAGAAAATAAGAAATACAGTACAATTGAAGGGATTTCCCTGCCTTCTGAAATAGATTATCATAATGTTTCCGGCCTGACTTTTAGCGCCCAGGAGAAACTTAATTATTTTAAGCCGGAAACTCTTGGACAGGCATCAAGGATTGCAGGAGTTTCCCCGGCTGACATATCTATTTTAATGATAAATTTAAAATCCAGGAAAATATAGCATATCGGGAAGATAAATATAGGTAAAATGGAGTATAAAAATATATTAGGTGATTTTTTTAAAGAATATGAGCACGCCGTAGAGCCATATCAGATAGAAACTATAATAAGATTCCATAATAAAAGCGTAGAATTCAATAAACACACAAACATACTTGGAACAAAAGAAGCAGACAGTATCTTTATAAGGCATTTTATGGACTGTCTTTCTATTATAGAGCTAAAGGATTATTTCAGCCCAATGGCACTAGAAGGAAAAATAATAATGGATATGGGCACAGGAGGAGGCTTTCCGGGAATAATACTCGCAGCGCTTTTCAACAGAAACAATTTTATACTTGTTGAAAAGAGTAAAAATAAATCGTATTTTTTAAACAAAACCATTCACGAATTACATATGGATAATGTTGAAGTCATAAACTGCCAGGCCGAATTGATAGCAAGAAACGGGAAGTATCGTGGGAAGATAGACTATTGTCTTGCCAGGGCTTTTGCAAATATTAATATTTTGCTTGAATTAATAACCCCATTTGCTAAAATTAATGGTAAATTATTTTTCTATAAAAGCAGAAGAGTATATGAAGAAATTGCTTTGACTGAGAGACTAATGGAACAACTTGGGGTCAGGGTAGTTTCAGTTGAAGAGGTAAAAGTTCCTTTTCTTGATGAATTCAGAGCAATAGAAGTACTTGAGAAAGTTTCTGAAACATCAGATAAGTATCCAAGAAATCTTTCAATTATTAAGAAAAATTTTTTATAATAATTATATAATTATTATAATTTAATATATTATTTCCGATTAAGTTTTTTAATATTTTTACTTTGAAATAACATTACAGCAATATATTATTATTTAATATTTTAAATATGTATGGAGATAATTTAAAAATTGAAAGATGAAAATAACTATGCAAGCAACAACAATAAAAGAATAATTGCAATTGCAAATCAAAAAGGCGGAGTAGGGAAAAGCACCACAGCCGTAAATCTGACCGCATATCTTGGTAATTTCGGTTACAAGACTCTTATTATTGATATGGACCCTCAGAGTAATTCAACGAGTGGTCTTGGTTTTGAATCAAATTCAGACAGGAAATCGATATACAATATAATAATATCCGGAGAAAGCATAAATAATGTAACTTGTAAAACAGATTTTGATAATCTTTTTATAATACCTTCATCAATACAGCTTGCAGGAGCAGAAGTAGAGCTTGTAACAAGTATGAAACGTGAATACAGGTTAAAGGAGGCAGTCAACAAGCTAAACGAATCATTCGATTTTATAATAATTGATTGCCCGCCTGCTCTGGGACTTTTAACAATAAATGCATTAAGCGCTGCAAATGAAGTTATAATACCGATACAGTGCGAATATTATGCTCTTGAAGGGCTTGGGCAGCTTCTTAATACGATAACGCTTGTAAGAGAAAACCTTAATCCTGATCTTGAGATAGCCGGAGCTCTTATGACAATGTTTGACCCGAGGATCAAGCTTTCTGAACAGGTCCTTTCTGAAGTGAAAAAATATTTTTCAAGCAAGGTTTATAACACAATTATCCCTAGGAATGTAAGATTAAGTGAGGCTCCAAGCTATGGAAAGCCCATTTTATTTTATGATCCTGTTTGCAAGGGAGCTTTAGCATATAAAGATTTTACAAAGGAAGTGATTGAGAATGGCTCAAAGAGGTCTGGGTAGAGGATTAGGTGCTCTTATACCCAATATAAGCAAGACTTCAGAATCTTCTGAAATAAATTCAAGCAGCATCCTTGATATAAGCATTGATGTGATCGAACCTAATAAAAATCAGCCAAGACATAATTTTTTTGAAGACAGCCTGCACGAATTATCAGAGTCAATAAAACAATTTGGGGTTATTCAACCTATTACTGTAAGGAAAATAGATGGTGAAGACCGTTATGAAATAATAGCAGGCGAAAGGCGATTCAGGGCAGCGAGAATGGCCGGACTTACGACAATACCGGCAATTATTAATACAAATGTTGATGACAATTCCAGCCTTGCTATGGCTTTGATTGAAAATATACATCGTGAAAACCTAAGCCCTGTTGAACAGGCTCTAACTTTCAAACAGCTTCTTGAAGAATTTAAGCTTACACATGAAGAACTTTCAAAGCAAGTCGGCAAGAGCAGGGCTCTTATTACAAATACACTGAGAATACTTAGCCTTCCCTTAAGTATCCAGAAATTTATAGACGAAGGAAAAGTAAGCGCTGGCCACGCAAAAGTTCTGGCAAGCTTGAAAAAAACTGAAGACCAGCTTCAGATAGCTGAAGCTATAGTAAAATATGACCTTAGCGTCAGGGAAGTAGAAAAATTAGTTAATAAAAAGAACACTCTGCCGGAAATCAAAAATAATAAGGAAATTGTACCTCTTTCCAAGCTGCCATCAATAAGCGAAAAGATATCCGGAATTCTTAATGCGCCGGTTAAAATAATACAAGGCAAAAAAAAGGGAAAGATAGAGATAGAATTTGGAAGTATTGGTGATTTTGAAAGGATAGTCGAAGCTTTAATGAGCCACAGGAGCGTATAATCCGGTCCCTTTTCCGGAGTAAATAAAGGATTTAAGATATATTTATGGTGAAAGATGAAAAATAAAAGAATTATTATAGTCGGCACCCTGATTTTTACCCTGGTTTTTCTTTTTAGTTTTTCCTGCAAATTACAAATGTCGGCAAATTCACAATCATCATTGCTTATTACAGACAAAGAAGATAACTCTACCAGCCAGACAAGCAATACATCAATAACCCTGCAGTCACCGGAAGATATAAATAATGATCCTAAAAATAAAAAGGATATAGATTCGGAAAAGGGCAGCACGCAGGATAATTCAGAAATTAATGACTCGGCGCCTGAAACTCTATATGAGAATGATCCAGCCTATGATGATTTTACCGAATATTTTATAAAGCCTTTAAATTTAAATATGGAAGCTGTACTTGAAAATGGATTTAGCTTTGAATTAATGAGCATAGATGAAAGTAACCCGGAAGAGAATTATATAATCGCCGGGACATATCCCAGCATCGAAGGGCCCTCCGGAAGTAATTATGAAAAATTTAATGAAGAGATAATTGCCTTTATTGAAACACTTTCATCTGACTTCAGAACTGATGTTGGAAAGACTAACGAAGAATTAGCGAGTCAGGCTACAAGAGAAGACTGGATTTATACAAATGAGCTTGACATAAGCAGTTCTGTCCAGTTGTGCAGCAGCAAAATATCCAGCGTGATTTTTTTAAACTATTATTTTACCGGCGGTGCGCACGGAATCACTATTTCAAATCCTCTTAATTACGATATGAAGTCATCTAAAATGCTTGAACTCAAAGATATATTTAAGAAAGACTCGGGTTATTTAAATAAACTATCTGATTGTTGCAGGGCTGATCTTAAAAAACAGTTAGAAAATATTGATGTAGCTAC
>JAQVJB010000066.1 GCA_028695395.1 Actinomycetota bacterium
ACCTATTACGCCGACTTTAATTCTTTCCATTTTTACCTCCTAAGAAAATAAATTTTTTAAGGGTTATTATTAGAAAATATTATTATCATACAGGTTTAGTGCGTTTAATATCTTATTAATATTTAATTATAACATTAACGTTAATGCTGAATTCTGTCAATATTTATACACACAGCCTTTTCCTCTGTCTCAAAAACATATATAAGTATTTTTTTATTATTTTAAAAATTTTTTTAAGTTGGCAGGGTATTATCTGACAATCAATTTAGTTTCTACAATATGCTGTTCAACACTATTTTTATATTTCCCTTTTATTTTATTTAATAGAATATCTACTGCCTGGTATGCTATCTGTCTTTTTGAATAACTGACTGTAGTCAGGGAAAAAGGATAAAAGAATCTTGACTGAATATTATCATATCCGATTACGGGTATATTTTTATATTCGGTAATATTCATATTTTGCAAGGTATATATTATTTCCCATGCCATCATATCGCTAAAAGCAAATACCGCATCAAAATCCAGTTTCTCATTAATGATTTCATGCATAATCAAAGTGCTGTTGCCTGAGATTACAGCAGATTCCCTAACCAATTCTTCTTTATAATCAATATTATTGATTCTTAAAGCATTTTTATAGCCTTCTAAGCGTTCCCTGGCAGAAGATATATATATCGGACCATTGACAAATAGGATATTTTTGTAGCCGTTTTTTAAAAGATAATCTACTGCAAGAAATGCGCCTTTTATATCATCAGAAATCACATAATCGCTTTTGATATCATGGAATCTTCTGCCAAGCAAAATAAAAGGCGTTCCCTGGCGGGCAAGCATTTTTATATCATCATTTTTTTTCTGGGTCGGACATAATATTATGCCGTCGACATTTTTACTAAGAGCGAGAAATATGGCTTCCTCTTCATTTTCATATTTTTCTTCAGTGTTTATAATAAAAGTATTATAACCGCTGTTTCTTAATCTTGTTTCAATATCATTCAGCCATATTGCAATTAAAGGGTCGGAAATGTCAGGGATAATAGTCGCGACCGTTTTGGTTTTTCCTAATCTCAGCGACCCTGCTATATTATTTGGGATATAGCCCATTTCTTTTGCAACCTGAGCAATGTAATTCTTAGTTTTTTCAGAAATATCCTTTTTATCTTTTAATGCCCTGGAAACAGTATTTGCAGTAAAACCTGTTCTCTGCGCTATGTCTTTTAACCTTACTTTTTTCATATTATTAATTACTGGAATATATCAATTTAAAAATCAGTTTATATACTGGGGGAACTAAAGGTTCAGGTAGTCTTCCATAAGTAGTAACTTTTCAAAACCATTATTTCTCAATCTTTCTCTTTCTTTGAAAATATCATCATATTTATCTCCAATATTTTCCCTTTTATTTGAAATCAGGTCAATTACCTTCAAAACCTGCGCATTGGAATACTTATCAATCTCTGAACAATAATCTATATCTATGTCGTGGCCGATATCTCTGACAGCCAGACCGCTGCAGGAACTTTCAAGTGCCTTTACTATATCATTATTATTTTTTACTATCTCAAAAACAATCTGTGCGGAATCAGACATAATATAGTCGCCTTCCCCTAAATCAGCAAGATATTTTACCGCCATGCCTGCATTGTATGCATCATCATAAGCTATGTGGCCTTTCTTGCCAGAGCATAATATAAATATATCTTTATTGTTTTTTTTAGCAGCGATATGCATCTGATTTAGGACAAAACTTAAATTAAGAAGTGAAAGAGCAAATATTGTATCAGACTTTATAAGCCTGAAAAAAGAAACAGTCCCGTTAGTTGTCATCATGATTATATTTTTATTCTTTAAATCCAATTTCGAAAATTCATATGGTGAATTCCCGTAATCAAACCCTTCAGGTGGAAGGCCTTCTTCTTCTCCGCATAAGATATATTCTCTAAATATTTCTTTTAATGAATAAGCTTCGTCTTTATTTTTTGCAAGTATTATCCTTTTGCAGCCAGAACCAAAAATTGCAGACATGCTTGATGTTGCTCTCAAAGTATCGATAACTGCACAAACTGAATTAATTATTATGGGCTCATAAATACACTTATTAAAACTATTTGCAAGGGCTACATTGATGATTGTTTTCTTGTTTTTTACAGTCATTTTTAAACCTTATTGCTACTTCTCTTTCGCCAGCATGACAAAACTTATAATGCTGATTTATCTAGTGCTACCGTTATCTTTAATTGAATTAATCATTTTTAATGCATTATCATGCATTATCATTTTTATATCTTCCTCTGTAATAAAATCATTATATGTTTTATTTAACAGAATAGCTGCTTTTTTCAGGCAATCTATAGTGTCAGACTGCATATACATGGGGTAATCACTCCCGAAAAAAATCCTGTCCAGGCAGCCTGAATAAGATTTTACCTTGTATAAAAGCCAGGACATAGGATGCTCACTGAACTTTGGGTCTCTTCCTATATTTGTGCTTATGTCAGCATAAATATTCTTATGTTTTCTTAGAAGCATAGCAGTTTCATCATACCATATTTTACCGGAATGCCCGATAATTATAGTTAATCGGGGGAAATTACATGCCACCTCATCAATGAATGACGGATTAGAATAAGCGTCTTTATAAGGCACAATCCCAATTGAACCAGAATGAAACAATACCGGTAATTTATATTCTTCCATTTTTTTATAAAAAGGGTGAAAGATTTTATCATTTGGATAGATCTGTTGAAATGAGGGGTGTATTTTCAGCCCTGACAAGCCAAGCTCTTTTATGCTTGTTTCAAGGACATTCATTGCTTCTTTCTCAAAAAAAGGATTTAAAGTAAAAAAACCCAGCAATCTGTCCCTGTGCCCTGAGATCTGGTTACTGATATATTCATTCATCTTTACAATCTCTGCATTTTTTGTTTCAGGAGTAAGTACGGAGCTTAAAACTACGCTTGTATGAATATCATTATCATCCATTACTTTTAACAGGCTGCCAGCAGTAAGAATGCTGCAATTCTCATCCCAGATGTTTCTTGATTTGAAATACTGCACTAAGTCATTTGTAATACAATCATATGGCCATAAATGCGTATGAAAATCTATAATCATTTTTCCTCCAAAAAATATTTTTAATTAAGAAGTTTTGCACTCACCTTTAAAAAGAAAAGGCTGATTAAATTTTTGCAATGCCAAGATTAATGTTTAGTTCTTTTATTAAGCTTAAAAATTCATATCGCTTATTAATTCCTGAATCAGTAATAACCATATCAAAATCTGACAAATTGGCAACGCGATATACCCCTACTTTTCCGAATTTCTGACTCTGCGTAAGAAGTATCTTCATTTTTGATTTTTCAAGAAACCTTTTCTTCATTATACATTCTCCGTAATCATATTCAGTCAGATTTCCCTTTAAATCAACTCCTTTTGTCGTAAGGAATACTTTATCAGCAATGACATCGTTTAAAAGGTTTTCAGCAAAATCCCCTGCAGTGCTTGCGCAGCCATCCTTAATCAACCCTCCTGTTGCAAAAACCCTGACAAATTTATCTTTATGCTGTACGAGTGCCAGCTGGGTTATGACATTGCTGGCAATAACATTAATATTAGTGATATTTGACTTATTTATTTCCCTTGCAACAAGATAATTAATGGTTCCCGCATCTATTATTATGGTTTCTCCGCTTTTTATAAATTCTAATGCCTTCTTTGCAACAGCTTTTTTTTCATTTAAATCTACTTTTAGCCCTACAGAAAAATAACCATCTTTTTCTATTAAAAAATCATTTATTTTTATTGCTCCATTAGTTGTTTTTTTAAGATAGCCTTCACCTTCAAGAATAATCAGATCCCTGTAAATAGTAGGTTTGGAGACTTTTAGCTTTTTCGCTAAAAATTCTGTGCTTATTTCTTCTTTTTCATCAAGAAAATTTAATATTGCCAGTCTTCTTGTCGAACCATTCATAAAAAATCCTTTAAATAATTATTTAATTTTATAATTCTAAATAAAAAAAATAAAAATTCTACAATCAGTTATATGGTAGATTAGGTATAAAATTTATAAAAATAAGATAAAATGATTTAATATTTAAAAGAAATATAACATTGATTATTTCTGTTTACAATAAATTGAATAAATATTGATAAAATTTTTTATAATTTTTAAAAATATTATCATTTAAGTTTGATAATTAGAAAATATAGTAATATACTTGCTCTAAAATTATCTGAATTGCATAGGGATTAAAAGAATATTTGCTTAAAAAACAGAATAAAAATTAATTTTTATAAAATCAGAAAGGGGAAAAGATGGCTAAAAGATATACTTCAAAAGAAGTAGTAGAAAGATTGCAGGCAGAAATATCAAAAGGTAAACCACTATTTATACCAAACTGCGGTATGGGTTTATCTGCAAAACTTCAGGAAAAAGGTGGTGCTGACCTTATTTTCATTTCACCTACCAGCTATGGAAGGCTAAAAGGACTAGGTTCTCTTGCTGCTTTTTTACCATTCGGGGATTTTAACCAGATTGTTTTTAATCTGGCAAAAGAGATAGTGCCCATGGTTAAGGAAACACCGGTAATAGCATTTTCAGCTCCTAATAATCCTTTATTGCCTCACAAAGAACATCTTAAAATACTTTTAGAACTCGGCGTATCAGGTATCAATCCATTCATAAGCAAGATATACGGAGAAGGTTTTAGCGAACAAATAGAACAGATAGGAATGGGCTTCAGCAAAGAAGTCGAATTTGTAGCTGCGGCACATGAAATGGACATGTTTACTTTCTCTTATGCATTTTCACCAGAAGAAGCAGAAATCTTAACAGAAGCAGGTTCTGATGCAATATGCTCCCATGTCGGCGCAACAAAGGGCGGAGCTATAGGAGCCAAGACTGCAATGTCATTAGATGACGCTTCGCAGTTAAGCCAGGAGATATTTGATGCTGCAAGAAAAGTAAACAAAGATGTGATTCTTGTTGCGCACGGAGGCCCTATTGAAACTCCCGCTGATGCAGAATATGTTTTAAAACATACTAATGCACAAGGATTTCTGGGTGGTTCTGCAGCCGAAAGAATGCCTATTGAAAAGGCAATTGTAGAGGCAACGATGGAATTTAAAAATATTTCCATGAGTAAATAAAAAATAACTATTCTTTTTATTTGACTTAAATCTGAGCCTGATTAAAAAAATAAAAATAAAGGAAACTAAATGGATGCTAAAAAACCTAATATCATATGTATGGGAATACTTGATATAAAAGGAGACGAAATAAAATTCCTTGCTGAAGAAGTAGAAAAAGCCGGAGGGAATCCAATAATAATGGAAATAAGCCTTGGGCATGAAGTAGGGTGGGCTGATATTCCACTTTCAGAACTTCTGTTAGAGAGCGGATTAAAGAAAGAAGAAGTATTCAAAGCTTCAAGGTCAGACGCTATTTCTCTTGTGGGAAAAGCAGGTGCATTAAAGATTGCAAAACTCTATGAAGAAAAGAAGATAGATGGTGTTATCTCGTGGGCTGGTTCAGTCGGAACTTCCACGGCAACAATGGTTATGCGTGCTCTTCCTATAGGTTTTCCAAAAATAATGCTCTCAACGCTTGCATCCGGAGATGTAAGCAGCTGGCTTGGTAATAAAGACATATATATAGTTAATCCTATTTCTGAAAAAGGAGTAAATATAGTTACCAGAAAGCTTATAGGCAATGCAGCTGCAGCAATTGTAGGAATGGCAAGATACCGTGAAGTTCAACATGTGGATGCAAAGCCTTTAGTAGCTTTAACTGCATACGGAACTACAACTCCGACAGTAATAAAATGTGAAAAATATATGCATGAAAGAGGCTGGGACTCTATTATTATTCACCAGGTTGGAACCGGAGCTACTATGGAAGACCTGATAGACTCAGGAGAAATCACAGCAGTTTATGAAATAACTCCCGGTGAGATAAGTAATAATATGTACGGAAGTATTTACGGCATCGGCCAAGAATGGACCGGAGACAGGCTTACTGCAGCAAGCAGAAAAGGAATACCGCAGATTGTATGTCCTGGCGGACTTGATCAATCTGCCTATCAGACAGTAGTACCGGAAAAATACCTGAAAGGATTTATCGATGGTACTAGAGTTTCTTACAAAAATTCAAAAGCTCCATATATCCATAATTCAGCAGTGACAATTATGGTTCCGAATAAAGAAGAGACTGAGGAACTGGCTGAATATGTTGTAAGCAGACTTAATAAAACAACAGGACCTACAGCTCTTATTGTACCGATGAGAGGCTGGAGCGCATATGACCAGTCTGTCGAGGATGCATCAGTTGATAAAGGTTGGGCAAAAGAAAACGGAGATGGACCAGTATGGTGGCCTGATCCTGATAATCCTAAATGGTCAAAAAGGGCTACACTGATGTGGGATGTATTTATGAATAAATGGGACAGAAGCAATCCCAACCTGGATATAATAAAGTGTGACAACCACATACTTGATACTGATTTTGCAGAACTTTTAAATACCTGCATGGGTGATATGCTTGATAAAAAATGGAATAAAGGGCTTTACAGGGAATTAGAAAATGTAGTGGAATAAAGATGTCCTTTAAAATAATTGTTTTTTATGAAGACAAGCTTTAATTATCAGTACCGATTTAACTAATTTCAATAAAAACCTGGATATGCAAATATCCAGGTTTTTTAATTTATTAATTATTTACTTCCATTTCTCGATAGATATTTTAAGAGCCTCATAGCCTTTTTGTTCTGCAACCTCGGCAAGAGTCATACCTTTGCCAAGAGCTTCAGCAGCCTGCATCATGGATCTGGCACCTTCTGTCGGACCCATGGGATGTCCGAGTATAGCGCCGCCGCTTGCAAGCACGACTTCCCTTCCAAGTTCGCTTACTATTTTTTCAGCACTGTTGGGATGTACTCCTCCGCCTATAATAGGCATAGTTGGTTTTAAATTACCAAAAGGAAGTCTCTGCATATCAGCAATCTGTTTGTATCTTCTCTTCAGGAAAGGATAGGTGCTGTATGGTGAGCTGAACATGCACATATCTGCACCTGCCATCCTGGAAAGCTTGCCCAGTAAAAGAGGTGTTGATATGCCGGTAAAAGGCGATTCAGTCATTGACCCCGCTGTGGCATAATGTGCAACTATAGGGATTTTTATTTCATCCATTTCGGAAAGAGCCTGCAATACGCTTATCCCTGTTGCTACAAAATTAACCATTAAAAAATCTGCCCCTTCTTCAATCGCTGTCTTTGCATGTTCAATAACTCTATCGAATCTATCAGTAATATTTACACAGTATCTTGTCATATGACCTGTTTCTTCATAAGCTTCTTTTGCAGCTTTTTTATAAAGACGTACTCTGTCTTTTATTGAACTGTAATTTGTATCTGCAAATAATTCATCGTCTTTTATAATATCTACGCCACCCATGGCAATCTGCTTAAAAATTGATGCTCCCTTTTCCGCCGAATAACCCAGACACGGTTTTATCATATTTAATACTATAGGTCTTCTTTGGGAATTAAGCCCCATATAATCATAGACACCATCTATTCCGAATGAAGGACCGGCAAAAGCTTTTAAAAATTTTTTTGAAAATTTTATATCTACAAGCTTTACCTGTGCAGAAGTAGATACATCATTACCGAGAAGAGTAACTATGAGCATCGGTATCTGCGGTATGAAATTTTCATCCGGGAATGCAATCTGTATTATATGATAGGTTTCTTCAGGAAGGTCAGGAGTCAGTTCTACCGGAGGAATATCATAAATACTTACTACTTTGCCGCCATATTTCATCTTCATCTCATTTGTGATTCCAGGAACCGGAACCCATGTGCCTATAGTCTGTCCAACTGCAAAAGACTTTGCTTTTTCATAAATATCTTCATCGGATTTTGCAATATAGAAATACGAAGCAATAATATAATCCCCATCAAAACTTTCCTCTGGGAGGATTACCGGGGAAACTTCTTCATAATCTTTCATTATAATCTTGTCCTTATTTTTTTTATTGTTTTAACTTATTATTATCCTTATTTAAGAATTTTGTCTTAATAATATATTTAATATTTTTTTCTTAATAATTATAGCTTTAATAAATATAATTTGTAATTATTCAAATAATTCCAGACTTTGGCCAGGTTTTCCTGGAAAATAATCATTAAATTAAATTGCCTTCTCTGTCTGATTTATTTTTTTCTTCTCATAGATTATCTTAACGATTATTGTAAGGAAAGTGAAAAACATAAATATGGCAGCTGCACCAACTGACCATGAAAGACTGCGCGCTGAAATATATTTCGTTATAAACGGGGTAATTGAAGTACCCAAATTTACAACCGCAAACACAATGCTTGCAAGCAGCCCTCTTCCTTTTTCATAGACAGTACTTGCATCAGCTATTCCTAGCGTGATTATTCCTGAACATCCCAAGCCGGCAAATGCTATTGCCAGATAAATAAATACCGGGGATTTTACAATTACAAAGAAGGCCATTGATATTATACTTATTGCTGAAAGAACCAGCATAATATAATTCGATTTTATTTTCCCCGCAAATGTACTTACTATCATCCTGCCGGCAAAAATCGCCATCCAGAATATTGAAACAGCGAGACTGGCTTTGTCTATCTCAAAAAATCTTAATTTTCTTAGAAAAGTTGCTGACCATGTAGCAAAAATCGTCTCAGGAATAACATAAAAGAAAAGAAGAGTGCATCCAAGTATAAAAATGATATTAATATATCTGACTTTGAAAACCTCTTTAAAATTTATTCTTTCCTTCCTTTCATTTAAGATATTTTCCTTTTTGTTTATTTTTTTCACAAAGAAATACAAAAGCAAAACAATAAGAGCCATAAAAGCGGTTATGTAATAGGAGTATCTCCAGTTAAGATTATTCCTTATAAGGCTTGACGCAATAAAAGGTGCTACAAAATTCCCGACAGGATAAAAGCTTAAAAAAATAGTGGTTAGACGCGGTTTATTATTTATTTTACTTTCGAGAATATAATTTGTTGCCTGAATCCAGATAACTCCTGCGATATATCCTATTAATACATATAAAACATAAAATACTATTAAGTCCTTTACGAAACTTAAAGCAATCAAGATGCATATCTGAAGGACATAGCCGGTAGTAAGGATTACTACCTTTTTCATAAACCGGTTATATATTATCGAAGTTAACTGTCCGGCTACAAGCCCTATAGTAAAGAATGTGATAATAAGGTTCAGGTTTTCGGTGCTGAAACCTGTGTCTCTGCTCATCTCGATAAGCATAGGTCCGATTGTAAGAAAATAAATAGGCGTTATAAAAATAGTAAGATAATTAGGAAGCTCAACAAGATAATCCAGAAAACTATCTTTTTTTTGCATTTTCACATCCTGTCTATGATTAATATTTAAAATTAAATTTTAGCTAAATATTCTGTTTTAAAAAAAGATTATCATCTATGAACTGCCTTATTTCATTAATTACTTCTTTAAGGCTTTTTTGACCTTTCTTAATCTCAAAAATAAAACCTCCGTCATAATTTCTCTCAGAAAGGATATCTATTATACTTTGCCACTCTATAATTCCATTCCCGGGAACTGAATGCAAATCGTCTTCTGCTTTCGATCTGCTGCCGTTGTTGTCGCCTTTATTATCATGAATATGCATACTTAAAATATCATCATATAGATTACTTAAATAATCATTAATATTATCTGCAAGAAGTCCGTGCCCGGTGTCGAGACATATGCCTGTAGTATTTTTACTTCCGGTAATTTCCCTTACTTTGTCAAGTATATGTTTTACTGTTTCAATATCATCTCCAAAAAATTCAGTAGGAAGATTTTCAATTGCGATTTTTATGTTTTTTAGTTTTGTTTTATTTAATACATACACAAGGCTATTTATGCAATTAATTATCCTTGTATTTTTTTCCTTTTTATCCGAATACCATCCGCCGGGATGGATAACAAGAAGTTTTCCATTTAATTTCTTTAAATACCCAATTCTTTTTATTGCATCTTCAATACCATTACGTCTTTTTTCTTCGTCAGGGCTGGAAATATCAGCATCTTCATATTCAGCATGCATTGAAAATACGCATAGGTTCTGCCTGTTGATTGCATCAATTACATTTTTCTGGAAATTAAATACATCTGAAAGTTCTATGTTCTTTAAACCTGATTTTTCTATATATTCAAACTTATCAAGATAATCAAGACTTTTAGACACTTCGTACAACATTGTGCTGACGCCAATATACATTTATGAATTACCCCCTGTTAATAATTACTATATAATAACAGAAATTAAAAACTCCTCCAAAGCTTTTAATGCTAAGAAGGAGTTTTTAATTCAGCTATTTTTCAACTTATTATCACTTTTTAATCAAAAACAATAATAAACTAAGTTAATGATTAATCTAAACCAGTAACTTTAAATCTTAATTTGCCTTTTTCTTCCCTGACTTTTCTTATAAGGTCGGTATAAGGTCTGTTATAAACTGTGCAGCCTACATTTTCCTGCCTTATTAAAAGTTCAACACATTTGTCACAAGCTACGCACCAGTTAATTTCATCTTCTTTGTCCG
>JAQVJB010000154.1 GCA_028695395.1 Actinomycetota bacterium
TCTGGCAGGAGCAGCTCTTATATGGATAATACTCATATTTTCTTTCCGCCTTCTTTCAAAAGAAAAAATTATTCTTTCCAGCAGAGGGGCGTAAAATTCATTTAATTTTTAAGCTTTTTTCAGTACCAGTTTTCACATTTTTTATGATGGTTTTATTTATTAATAATCATGTCTAATTTAAATCTTTAGATTACCATCAATAAAATTATTCTATAGATTCATTTATAGGATTAAAAACTTTAAGAACCTATCTTCTGCCTATGCAGTCTTTCCTTGGACATATATCGCATGCAACCCTGGTTTTATCTATTTTATCTATCGGACCGAATCCGTATACGCCTGAAGATGATTTAAATGGAACCATGAGGCAGCTCTCATTAAGCTTAACTCCTATTTTGCTCCCGTCAATCATCGAAAATATTTCTTTCTGTTCTTCTATAGTCCATTTATACTGGCCGGGAGAATAATTACATGTTGAGCCCCATCCTTTTTCCTTTATGCCTTCTTTTTTAATTATAGCGGCAGTGTAACTTCCTAAAAGAGACAGGAGTTCGGTAGTTACTGCATCCATGACGATGGTAGCAAGGAAGTCACCGGCATTATTCACATTCTTTATTATTTCATCTATTTTGCTGCCAAGAGTATTCATAAAAATAGTTGCTGTCTTAGAACCCTTAAGTATTTTTGATATGTTTGGTCCTGCAAAAATATTGCCTGACGTAAAATAGACACGGTCGCCTTCTGTTTTTTCAATCTCAAAATTTGAATAAATGGTTTTTGGCTCCAAATTTTTGATGCATTCCGGCTTTTTTTCTGCAAGCAGTTTTTCTATCTGGGGATTCAGCCTTCCTCCCATTAATTTAGTCAGAAAATCAACTCCGATATTTTCCGGAATTTCCAAATTTATTTTATCAAGTATAATCATATTTTTTTCTTTCAATAAATATAAATATTATAAGCTATTTTATATTAGCAACTGCAATATTAGCTAACATTTAATATTTACAGCTATAACATTAGCAACTGTAATAATAACAACTTCGACAATAACAAAAGCTTAACATTAGCAGCTATAATATTAAAAGCTGTAATAATAAAAAACATTTCATATCGGCAACTTTGATTGCAGCTTTTAACAATACAAATCAAATTAATAAAAAAAAGCATTTACTCAAAACAAGCCGCCTTAAAAAAATTATTATATCATTTGAATTATATAAATAAATATATTAGCCCATTTGAGAATTATGGGATTTACACTAGATCGTGCATTTAATGAAATTTGGTTCAAAAGATTAATAAAAATGATATAATTTCAGATATTATATTGTTAACCTCATAAATTTACAGCATTAATTAGCATATGTTTGGAAATAATTATTACAGATATACTGACAGCAATTATCAAAGAAAGATTTCCTGGGCATATTTTACTCTCATAGTTATCAATACAGTATTCGGCCTTCAGATGCTTAATTCTTTTTTCTCTCTTCTTGTAAACTTTTTCAGGGAAAGACCGGCGATAAGCCTGTATCATGTAGCAATATATGCTTTTGTTACCTTTGCAATTGTTTTTTTAGCAGGAATTTTATTTAAATTTATAGAAAAAAGAAAACTCTTCTTAATATTGATTTTTGCCCTGGGTATTGCAAGATTCATATTACAGACTAATAGAACAGGACCTGTATCTCTTTTTATTTCTGCTCTGGGTACGATAATATGGATTGCGAGCATTATTTTTTTTATTTCTCTTGTCCAGCAAAGAAAAATCAAACTTTTTTTTACTTTTTTTCCCTCAATTCTTTTGGGATTTGCTATAAATTCAGCGCTTAGCGGCCTTTTCGGAACATGGGATATAATCTGGAGAGGGGATAATCAGATAATATTTTTTGTACTTTTGATTATTGCAGCGCAGACTGTCCTTGCAATTATTTTAAGTAATGATTTAAGAGCTGAAACAAAATACAGTGATGGTTCAAATGCTGTTTTTTATTCCCTGGTTTTCTTAATGCCTTTTATATTTTTACAGCTTTATCAGTTCCAGAATATAGCTGCATTAAATGCCCGTACAGGGCTGGTGACCAGAAGCTCTTTAAGCCTGATAATTCTTTCAAACTTCCTGGCGCTTCTTTTTGTCTATCTTATTGAAGTAAAAAAAATTAGAATTATTTTAACAATAATTGCATCCATAATTTTTATTTTATCTTTCTGGCCGGAAACTTCCGGGACGGTATATATAATTCAGATTATTTTCGGAAATATTGCAGGCTGGTGGCTTATTCTGCTACTTTTAAATAAGGCGGTATCACGGTCTTCCCAAAAAGTGCCATGGAAAAACTGCTGCGCTTTAGCAGTCAGCGGATTATTGCTGTTTATTTTTGCTTTTGTATATTACGGGACATATGATATTAATCTACCGCTGAAAAGCTAGATGATACCCATTATAGCTGCATTAATTATAGTTATTGCTTCAATAGTATCGGTATCATTAGGAGCGGCTTTTAA
>JAQVJB010000067.1 GCA_028695395.1 Actinomycetota bacterium
CAACCTTAAAACCTGCTCTTTTTATCTTAAGGCAGTAATCAAGCTCCTCAAAATATGCAGGCCTGTAGCCACTGTCAAATCCTCCAATTTTTTCAAATAAATAAAAAGGAGTAATAAAAAAAGCACCAGTAACATAATCAGGATAAATTCTCTTAAGAGAATGCAGATATTCAATATCATTATTGATTATCCTTTTTAAATCCAACTGACCATCGGCCACTTTGTGATATGTGATATAATTTGGCCGCACAAATCCTCCAATGTTCTGGATGCTGTCTGTGTCATATTCAAGGATAAGCCCTCCTGCGGCTCCGATATTATTACCAGTCTCATTAATTGAAACCTGTTCTTCCTTTTGGTTTTCTGCTTTAAAGACACTTATAAGATTCTGTATTGAATAATCGTCAAGTATCATATCCGGATTAATTAAAAGAATATAATTATAATCTGTTTCTTTATCCTTTTCCCTTGGCATACTTTTGGAGACAGCATAATTGACTGCCCCAGCAAAACCTATATTCTTATATAATCTTATGAACCTGAAATTAGAATAAGGTATTCTGCTTTCTGCATTCCTGTAATTCTTTACTATTTCAGCAGTTTTATCAGCAGACGCATTATCTACTACAAAAAGAGTATAATTTTTAAAATTCTGATTAGCTATTGAAAAGAGGCATCTCTCAATAAAATTTTCGCTGTTGTAAGTTACTACAACTATCAATATTTTATTTTCCATCAGTTTTTAATTGTTTTTTCTCATTTTTCTATTAAGGACTTTGAGGTACCCGTATATTTTTCTTAGTGGATTTTTGCTTGCTATGTTTTCAAGCTCTTTTATCCTTGCATCTTTTTCTTTTATCATATTTATCTGATTTTTTATGATTTTGTTGCAGTTATTTAAAGCCTCTTCCTTCTCAAAGAAAATCATTTTTTCCGTATTTCTGTCAGGTGCAAAAGACGGATGAAAAATCCAATTAATAAATGGCTTTACAGTTCCGGAAAAGCTGAAATTATCATTAGCATATTCTCTGGCTTTCCGGGCAGTCATTAAAAGTTCTTCTCTCTTGCCTGAAAGCTCAACAAGTTTTCCGGAGAGGCCGGCTGCATCATGAGGCTTGAACGTATATCCTATTTTTTCTCTTTGCATTATTTCTGTAAGTTCGCACACATTAGAGGAAATAACGGGAAGGCCTGCTCTCATCCAGTCAAGAATCCTGCTTTTGCTCCCAAGCTTTACTTCGTAAATATCCTTGTCGATATTTATGCCGATATCTGCTTCAAAATAGTAATTAGGAACATCGTTTCCCTTTATCCATCCCATTAGAAGAAAGTTTTCTTTAAAAGAGCTTTGATTTACAAGTTCCACAAAGTGAGGATATGTGATCATATCCTGTTCAGGTATTTCTCCCCCGGTTGAAACAAATTTTATTTTCGGATTTGACTTCATGGCCATAGTCAGTCCTTCAAAAAGAGTATCTACGTCTGTCCAGGTATTAAACCCTCCTGTCCATAAAACCACAAAATCATCTTCCGCGATATTCCCCTTGCCGCGGAAAACCTGTTTTTCATGAACATAATCTTCATCCGGAATGCCTATCGGTATTACTCTTGTAAATTCATATCCGGAAGTTTTTCTATTCAGCCTTCCTGCTGCTCCAAGCTCTCCGACAGTAGCATATGCCTGCCTGCCTGAAACACATGAAAATATATCAGCATTCCTTATAATACTATATTCTTTATTCCAATAATGAAAAAGACATTCATCTGAATCATCAATAAAAGCTCTTGCCTGACCTTCAGCCATCACATGGCCGAATAAATCAGCCCAGAAAGGTATATCCATTTTCCCTTTCAATAACTGTATTGTTTCTGAAGCTGCATAGCTTGGATAAAATGTTGCTCCTGCAATAACATCAGGAGAAAAATCCACTACCAGGCCGGATATTAAATCGATATCTTCGAAATCTTTTGGAGATAATATATGATTTAAGAACTGCATGCCCTCATACAAGTTACTTCTATTTAATACAGTCTTGAAACCTTCATTATATGCAGACGGAATGGCATAAGAAATAAGGCATACATCATGATTGTTCTTTAAAAGAGGCATTAGGAATTGCCAGGTTCTTATTCCTGTCCCATATGCTTTTTTATCATTTTCAAAAGGTAGAGGGCTCATCCCGAAAAGAACGATTTTGCTCATTGATTTCCCTAATTCTTATGATGGCTTTATAATTGTATTTATTTGCCTTAAACTTTCATTTATTATATATTTACTTAAAATTAAAAAGCAAACTTATGTTTAAAAAAGGCGCAGGGAAATGATGCAGGATGCGGACCACAGCAATAATAATTTCAATACTTTTTATTCTGGCTTTCAGTCTTGTACTGATATTCGCCTTTAATTTTCTATCCCCTTTAGGAAAAACCCCTGCAGGTGAAGAGGAAAAAATCGATGTCATTGCAACTACTTCCAGTATCTCTGAACAGACAACCAAAAGTGAACAGACGACTACTTCCGTTCCTGGGAAAAAAGGTCCTATAATAGAAAAAATCGAGATTTATCTTGACGGAACAAGAGATGGAGGAGGAATTTTTCTTGGAGAAGCAGAATATGGATTAAAATCACCTGAAACAGAAAGCATCTACGGGGAAAATTTTTCAAAATCTGGTTTCGAATTATCCTGGGACAGCGCCGGCTACGTTTTTGAGCCGGGTACAATACATAATTTTTATGTCTATACATATATCACTGATTCCGGATGGGAATATGTAAAAGAAACCATAACCGTTCCCGGGGACCGTTTGCAATCTTCAAATATAAGATTTTTTATTGATACTCCGCCAAACGGTACTCTGGTGGAAGAGGATATAAACATAGGAGGATGGGCAATTAATACATCCATACCTGATTCTCCGGGGATTTCTGCTATTGAATTTTATTTGAACGGGCCAAGAGGGTTTGGCAAAAAAATAGGAGATGTCCCGCTTGGAACAGCAAGAGAGGATGTTGCAGAATCTACAGGTAATCCTGCATATTTAAACTGCGGTTTTAATTTTTTGCTTCCGGCAAATATTTTCGAACCCGGAACGGACAACTTATTATATTGTTATGCCATTTCAACAACAGGAGAAATTTACGAAAATATTCTTGAGTTAAAGGCAGGCGGCAATAGAGAAGAACAATCAGCCATTATTTCAGTTGATAATAATATAACCTCTGAAATAAGGCAGGGTTTCATTAAAATAAAAGGGTGGGCAGTTTTAAAGGATTTATTTAAAGAAAATATTATAGCTTCTGAAGGGAAACAATACACAGTTAAAAAGATAGTATTTACATCTTCAAAAAATGGAAACGAGGATATATTTTCTATGAATATAGACGGTTCGGAACTTACGCAGTTGACCGATAATCCCTCAAATGATATGTATCCGCAGATTACTATTGATGGAAATAAAATACTTTATACCTCAGATATTAACGGAACCTGGCAGATTATGAGCATGAACACTGACGGTTCTGATAAAAAGCAACTGACAAATGGAAGATACAGAGCCGGATTTCCTACAATGTCATTTGAAGGCAAGTATATTTTTTATGAAGTATATATTGACAATAACTGGGAAATATTCAGGATGAATTCCGACGGGACAAACCAGACAAGGCTGACATTCAGCCCCGGTATTGATGACTGGCATCCTTTCGCTCATCCTTTTGAGTTTAAGATAATATACGAATCAGGCGCAATCGGCAATGAAGATATATATTTTATGGATTATAACGGTTCAAACATAAAACGTATATCTGATTTTCAAATAAGGAAAAGGGTCCCGAGTATTTCAAGAGACGGAAAATATATTGTATTTGCAGGGTACGAGCAGAATTACTCTTCAATATTTATAATGAATTCTGATGGAAGCGGATTAAAAAAACTCATTGATAACGGAGCAAATAATGTGCAGCCCTGCATTTCTACGGACAATCAGTTCATTACTTTTTACAGCAATATAGGCGGCGACAACCATGAAATATATATTGTGAATTTTGATGGTTCAAATCTTTTAAAGCTTACGGAAATACCTGGAGACGACTGGGGCCCTGTATTTTTATACCAGGAATAAACAATATTTTTAATATTTAAATAAATATTCTTTTTTTAAACAGAGTAGCAAGTTTCAAATTCTTAAGTCACTGCCTGACTTCCCATGTATCAGTAATCCTGAGCTGCCTCTGCTTTTTAAATCTTAATTTTACAGACACCCCTATCGATATGCCGAACCAGACAGCCCATATTATATCCCGGGAGAAGAGATAAAATGCCAGCTCCGAAATCTGTTTATTGCCGCCGAGAAAATTGGTGATTATAAAATTAGTAATCTGCCCGCCTGATAAGATAAGTAGTATGAACGGAAGTATGCCTATTATCAAAAAAGCCCGATAGTCAAAAACGCTTTTCATTCCATCATAACCTCTGAGTATAGATATAACTATTCCCAGGCAAAAACCTGTTGCAATGAGAAATATTATTTTTATTGTGGTTATTGCACCGCCGGACATTGTCAAAGCCGGAAACTTTCCAAGCATATAATCAAACAATGAATAAAGAATAAGATAAAGAATAATATTGATATATGAAAAAGTAATTAAAAATTTACGCAAAATTATATTCCTCCGCTTTTAATTAAATCAGTGATACTTAAATTATCAATTTTTCCCTATAAAATCAAAAATCAGAATAAAAACAGGCATCATATTTGATTTTATCATAGTTTTTCAATTTCCATGCTTTTAAAAAAAACAGATAAGGTTCTGGAATCATTACTTATTCCAAGCTCTTCAGGAGTAGTACTGTATTTATAGTCAAAGGTAAGTATATTAAGGCCTTCTTTTAAAAGTTCGCCTTTTAATATCAGCTCTATTCTTTTAAATTCACTTATATTGTCATATTTATAATCAGATATTTTTTCATCATTTATGCGGATGCTCATTCGCTGCCTGTTTTTTCCATTGTCAAGAGGCTTTGAATTAATGCTAATTTTATAATCAGCATCTTTATCATCAATATTTAAAAATAAAACGGATATCTGCCCGGTTGCCCATGTCCCGTTATTTTCCTCTACATGGCTGAAACCATAAACCAGGTATTTTTCCGCAGCCTTGTTCGTAAAATCAAAAAATATCTTTCCGTCTTCATTAAGATTAATAATATGGGAATTTTCAGATTTAAATATGTCTGAAAGCAATATCCTGCCTTCCCGGCTGGTTGCAGGAAAGAAATATAGTCTTGATGTGTCATCTCTTGCTGTCAGGACCTGGAACCGGCTTAATCCTTCCAGGATATTAAGAATGAGTGGATCTACATGCTCTTTGGTAAATAGGGACCTTGATGTAAGAACCCATATATTCTTGCCGGTATTTTCATTTAACAGGCTTATGAATGCCATGGGGTTTCTTAATACTTCAACACCGTAAGTATCATCGATAATCCTGCCGTTTTCATTGTGATACGGAGCCCATGAAGCAAGATTGCCTGTCCAGAGCCAGTAATCGACTCTTCCTGTATAAGGAGGTGAATTATAAATGTCCGTGGTAATTATTATGTCATCTTCCAGGGCATTAGCTGCGACATATTTTCCTGCAGTCGCTGCATCCCAGTGAACTGACCAGGAATTTGAAATGGAATAAAAATTATTTATTTTCTCATTATGGGCTTTGTAAGGCAAAGACAGAACTTCTCTTGGATTAATCCCGTTTATAAGGGCAGCTGAAGAAAAAATAAATATTACGATTAAAATCACTGCATGCACTTTTAAGGATTTCACTTTTGTAAGTTTTGTGATTATTTTCTTTAAAAAGAGCGAAAACAGGAAAATACTATAAGAAAAGCCGATTATAAAAACTGGCATTAGAAAATATACATACCTCTGCTGGCCATACATCTTTCCAAGAGAAATGAATATCGTAACCAGGATAAAATTAGAAAGTATTAAAAAATAATTATAAGGCCATTTTAATCTTCCCCACTTTATATAATTTTCCTTAATGGGATAATTGTCTTCAGCTGCATGCTTCTTTACCGAAATTATTATGGTAAAAACTATAAAAAAAAGTATTCCTGCAATAAAAACATAGAACATTCTTGGAAACATCGCTCTTATGGCATTAAAATAATAAGGGTCAGGCATCTGGAAATACGCATCAATCATAGCTCTCATTCCTGTTCCTTCTGCATAAAAACTCCTGCCCACCTTCCAGAAAAAAACCTGGTTGATTATCTGTGCAGCATCGAGTACGAAAACAATAATAAATGGTATTATTATCTCTTTTTTAAAGAATTTTTTACCCTTATAAAAAATCAGCAGAATAAAAAGTAATATAAGCACTATTCCCACACCATGTACGAGGGGCGTCAGAACCATAAAAATCACAGAAATGACTCTGTATGGCTTTCTGTCTTTAACAAACCCAAGATAAAAAAAGAGAAAAGTCAGTATATAAAAAAACTGATAGTCCTGGTAATACCTTGCTTCTCTGGAAAACTGCACATACCATGTAGAAAAAGCAATTATAAAAGCACTGAGAAATCCGACAAATTTGTTCGCAAGCTCTTTACCGAAAAAATAAGTCGCAAGTATCGTTCCCGTACCGCATAAGACACTTACTATACGGAGGGAAAATTCACCTGCTCCGAAAAAAAGCGCCGGCAATGCCTTAAGATAATAATCAAAAATGCCATGCCATAAAATATGGCCTGAGGGCAGCAAAGGATATCCATGCTTAAGTATGCTTACTGTCCCAATAAATGTGTGGCCGTCGTCACCCCAAAGCGAAAGATAGTCAAGATTTCTGATTCTTAATACAAACCCTAAAACACATATAAGCAAAAGAAAGAAAAATGTTATTATATTAGAAGTTTTGCTGAAGTACTCTCTGATTTTCATTTTTTTGTCTGTGTTTATTTTCCTTCATACAATAAAATCACAAGTAATAATTAAGGATTAATAACTATAAAAAAATACTATTTAATGTATAATATCTAAAAAATATTTAAAAACTAAAAAATATAAAAATAATATTATAAATTTTAACTGATTTTTGAAATTAAATACATTGATTTAAGAGGTTTCTTTATTGAACATATTAATTACAGGCGGAGCTGGCTTTATAGGCTCAAACCTTACTGACAGATTACTGGAAAACGGTTCAAGGATTTTATGCCTGGATAATTTCAATGATTTTTATAATCCGCACATCAAAGAAAATAATATAAGACATCACCTTGAAAATAAAAATTTTACTTTGATTAAGGGCGACATCCTGGACAGGAATCTTCTTTTAGATATTTTTTCCAGAAATAATATCGACATTGTAATTCATCTGGCGGCAATGGCAGGGGTCAGGCCTTCCATAGAAAATCCGCTTTTATATGAAAAGGTAAATATAGAAGGCACTATAAATCTTTTAGAATGCATGAAAACACATAAAGCAAGAAAAATGCTTTTTGCATCTTCATCTTCTGTATATGGCGGCAATAAAAAAGTACCTTTTTCTGAAACTGATAGCGTAGACAGACCGATTTCACCTTATGCTGCAACAAAGAAAGCCTGCGAACTCTTGTGTTATAATTATCATCATCTTTACAGTTTTGATATATTTTGCCTTAGGTTTTTTACTGTTTATGGTCCGAGGCAGAGGCCTGAAATGGCCATACATAAATTTACAAGACAGATTTATTCCGGACAGAATATAACTGTTTTCGGGGACGGTTCCAGCAGCAGGGATTATACCTATATAGATGATATAGTAAATGGATTGCTCAATTGCATTGACAGGGTAAATAGTTATGAAATAATTAATCTCGGCAACTCGAATCCGACAAAATTAATTGAACTTGTTAAACTTATACAGAATATTTCAGGCAGAAAGTCTGGAATCACAAAAGAAGAGATGAAGCCGGGAGATGTTTTTACAACTTTTGCAGATATTAAAAAAGCAAAAAAAATCATTGCTTTTAAGCCGGAGACATCAATTGAAGACGGGCTTCAAAAGTTCATATCATGGTATGAGGAAAATTTAAAAGATGGAAAATTATATGAATAATAATCAGAGGATGGTTAAAGCTTCGAGCTTCTGCAGCGAGGAAGAAGTAATATATTTATCAGTAGTAATACCGGTTTATAATGAAAAGCAGAGTCTTGAACATCTTTATGAAAATCTTAATGCCGTTCTTCCGAAAATAGGCAAAAGCTATGAAGTCATACTTATAGATGACGGAAGCAGTGACGGGAGTTTCATTGAATTGAAGAAAATTCATGAAAAGAACAATAATTACAAAATAATAAGATTCAGGAAAAACTTCGGCCAGACTCCGGCAATGAGCGCAGGTTTCGATTATGCAAGAGGGGAAGTAATAATAACTCTTGATGCTGACCTCCAGAATGACCCGGAAGATATCCCTCTTCTTCTTGAAAAAATGGATGAAGGCTATGACATAGTTTCAGGCTGGAGAGCAAAAAGGCAGGATAAGGCTATCTCTAGGAAATTACCTTCCAGGATTGCAAACTGGCTAATAGCCAGGCTTACCAGGGTACATATACATGATTATGGATGCACTCTCAAAGCATATAGCAGGGATGTAGTTAAAAATGTTGAACTTTATGGTGAAATGCACCGCTATATTCCTGCAGTAGCAAGCTGGATGGGTATCAGTGTTACAGAAGTAAAAGTAAATCACCACAGCAGAAAATTCGGTAAATCAAAATATGGAATTTCCAGGACTATAAGAGTAATCCTCGATATCATAACCATAAAATATCTTCTGAGCTATTCGCAAAGACCGATACAGATATTCGGCCTTCTCGGGCTTTTTACCGGTACTGCCGGTTTCATAATAACTATCTACCTGATAATTATGAGATTGTTTTTCCAGATGTCGCTGGCAGACAGGCCTCTTTTTACATTGTCTATCTTTATGATTTTCATAGGAGTGCAATTAATAACTATGGGCATACTTGCAGAACTCATTATGAGAACTTACCATGAAGCTTCCGGCAAACCTACATATGCCGTCAAGGAAATCATCGATTAAAACTGGAGCCTGCTTATCATCTCGATTACACGCTTACCAAAATTACCGTCAAGAAGTCTGTAGTCAAATATCTCAATGAATATGATAAGCGCAATGAAGAAAATAAAGGCATAAAAAAGATAATAAAGTATTTTTGCTATCCAGATTTTATACAAGCCTATTCCTTCTTATATAATTAAAACATTATCTTTGATTTCACTATTTTTAATTAAAATATAAAAGATAAAAAAATTCAAAGGGAAACACCTGATTTTATGACTTTTTTTATTTTCTCATTCTGATTTTCTTATTTTCTCACTCCATATCCGTCAAGATACTGTATCAGGTAATGGAAAATTGTCTGTGCGACTACGGCAGAACCTTCGGGAGTATAATGCACCCAATCGAGGACATATCTTCCCGGATCGCTTGCAATGGGCGTATATACGTCAACGACAGGGATGCCGTTTGCAGCACCGACATTATATATGATTTTCTGGTAAGCCGGCCAGCCTGTTTTCGACGGCTCCATTGAGGTATTGATATAGCTCAGGCTTTCCAGAAAAACTGTGGCATTAATAGCTTTTGCTTTTCCGACAAGCCCGTTCAGATAATAACTGAATTTATCAGTACCGCCTCCAGTATCATTTGTACCATACCCTATTATCACTATATGCGGCCTGTAATTTGCAACGGATGAATCAAAGCGGTTAAAACCGCTGGAAGCAGTTTCCTGGGGAATACCGCTTGAAATTACAGTATAATCACTTCTGGGGTATGTCGACTCAAGCATGCTGCCAAGTATCTGAGGCCAGTTCGACCTGGCAATCAGTGAATCACCCATACAGACTATCGTGACTTTAAAATTAGCTTTTACGCCTATTTCTGCCTGTTCTATATCAAAATCAGCACCGTTTGAATTAAGATTGAAATCTGTTTTAATAGTGCCTCCGTTTGTCATTCCTGATGAAACCTGAAAATCTATGCTCGCTTCTTTCTTGTCGCCGATATCTATCCTGTTTATTTTAAATATTATTTCTTCCTTGGAAGAATCGATTATTTCTGCATCGCTGCATTGTGCGCTTCCCGGAACATATGAGGTATATTCAGGAACAGAGCATTTAAGCACCACGTCTTCTGCCCATGTATCTCCATTATTCTCGATAATTATATTTGAGCTTATTACATCTCCCGCCCACAGATACTCGCCGTTTTTATCGGACAGAACAATACTTGAATCTCCCAGATCAGGAAAAAGTTTAACGATTGATTCTGCACTGGCCTGCAGATTATCCCCCTGGCTGCTTGCCAGGTTTACCGCATTTATCAGCACCTCGTCTTTCGGGATTTGCTCGGGAATTTTTATGCTATAGGAAAAAGATGTTT
>JAQVJB010000068.1 GCA_028695395.1 Actinomycetota bacterium
ATTCTTTTTCTGAGTCGCTTAATATCTTTGATGACAAATGCTCTACTTTTTCCTTGCTTTTATCAATTAATTCGCTTCCCAAAACTTTAACTTCTTCAAATCCGAATTTACCTCTTTCAACCATTTCATTAAGCCAGTATTTTATTGCTTCCCTGAATTTTCTTCCTGTTTGGGGAGCGAAAAGAAAGCCTATAAATACTCCGAAGAATAAAGTAAAAAACATTAGAAAGAGAATGCCTACGAAAAGCTTACCGGAAGAATGGACATCTTTGTTATTATTAGCCATATTTTACCTTCCTTTTCAAAAAATTTATTTTTATCTTTAGATATCTTTAAAAAACATCTTTATTTTTTTAATGATTTTGTATTTAAATTAATCTTTATTTTTTTATTTTTATAAAAATCCCATCTGTCCAGCAAATACCATTTCACCCGCTCAAATACTCCGGCATTACCTTCAATTATAGCATCAGCTATTTCATCACTGAAAAGCTCTGCTTCTTTTATAAAGGTTGCTGTCCTTAAATAATAGAAAGGCAGCATTGCTTTTAGCACTATCTCTCTTTCGCCGGGATTTACAAAATTATATGCACATGCAAATTCATATACTATTTTTGTCCAGAGCTCTACGGATAAAGTCACATTTTCAGGAGAATTCAAGCTAAGTGTATTTTTGAACTCTCTATGAGTATTGTCCTCAAAAATAGTTTTCCATACATTCTTATGAGTATCCTGGCCATCATAAAATTTCTGCATGAGTTCATTGTAATTTGCTTTAAATCGTTCTGCTTCAACAAATTTAAAATCACCCATAATAAAACCCTGGATGCTTCCTATCACATCCCTCCACCTGTATTCATAATTTCTCATTAGGTCAAAGATAGTGCCGGCAACCTGCATAAAAATTGACTCTATTTCCCTGTGAGGATTTTTTTCATGAAGCTTGGTTCCCAGAACAGACTGGCAGACCCTGAATCCTTCATTAAGCGCCGTAGTTGTCATCCAGATATCAATGCCGTATTTATCAATATAGGAATATTCTTTCCAGTATTTTTCCCTTGTAAATACCTGCAGTACTCCATTGGAAAATGAAAAATCTCCACCTATAGGTTGCCTAATCCTTAAACCATACAAAGCCCTGGTAAAAGGATAAGCAAGAGTATTATTTATAGTTGCATCATGTTCGTTTCTGATATAATAAGGGGCAACAAAACCATATCCTGATTTTAATACAGGATTAACCATGTTATATATCCAGTCAGGAGCTACGCTTAATGTGTCTGCTTCACATATCAGGCATACTTTTGAATCAAGCATCCTGGCTCCTTCGAGTATCGTCCTGATAGCAGAACCCTTTCCTTTAGCGCCAGAATATTTTGTTGATATGCATTCAATTCCTTTTGGCAGCATGGTCTTTCCAATAGCAGCTGTTGTTTTGTCTTCTGAATCACTGTCAGCATTAAGAACAACGCTTTTAAGTTCAGGGTAGTACTTTTTTAAACCTTCGCCGCAATTTTTAAGAATATTCGAAATTGTAGCTTCATTATTATATGTCGGAATACCGACAACTATATCTGCCCTGTTTATTTTTTTAAGCTGCAGCATGAAATCCTTTTCCAGAAACTCATTTGCAAAATCAGTCATCTTTTTCCTTCTTTTTAAAAAATTTTACTAAAAATTTAATAATCTTCTGAATATATTCTATTTTAGAATGTATTATATTTTATTTCCAAAAATTGAAATAATAAATGGGATTAAGCAAAAAGATATCTTATTACTTCTTCCCATCCCCTGTTCATCTTTTTTTCTGTTATAAAAACATTATCATAATTGGGGAGAGCTTCAAGAACATGCTCTTCTTCATTAATATCATTATTCATTAAAAAAAAGAATCCGACTTCATCAGCTATTTTTAAATCTTCGGCTGAGTCTCCCAGGGCAAAACAATTTTCTTTTTTAAAGCCTCTGATTTTTCTATCAAGTCTTACGCCTTTGGATTTATCCACTCCCTTTGGCATAAGATTATAAAAGTAAGTCTTACAGTCGGGGAATTCAGCTGTATAAAGCGAAGTCGGACCGTTATTCATAATCATTGAATCGCTAAAACCATTTTCATCCAAAATCCTGTTTGCTTCTTTTACATCTATCTCTCCTAAAAAAAGAATATTCGTATTTCTGTTTTTATTCCATTCCGGCTTGCAATCAATTTTTGATGGAAAACTGCTCTTTATTAAATGCACGACATTCTGGAAATCCTCACCCAGACTTGTAAAATCATGCTTGAAATTTTTTCTATCATATGTCTGGTGGACTTCCTTTCCCCTGTTATAAACAACTTCAGCTCCAAGTTCGGCAATATAATTATATAAGTTCAGCATCTGTGCATTATATCTTAACTGGTACCTGTTTCTTCCTGAAATCATAACAAGGTCAATATCTTTTGAATTCAATAATTCAAGACAACTTACTGCCCCAAAAAAATAAAATCCTTCATTGTCATTAATAATGCTGCCTTTGTCATTAAAAAGAGTCCCGTCGCAATCCGTGTAAATAGCCTTTACCTCTTTGATTTCTTTTTTAATCATATCTTTATAATCCTGGAAAAATTTCATTTATTTATTTACCCCACTACGTTTCTTTTATTTTTTTACTTATATGCCATTATTCTGATTTATCATTGAATTTTCCACATATTATTATTTTTGGCAATAAAACAGCTTGTCAGCTCTTAAACTCGGATTTTATTCTTACAAATTGCATAATATCCGTCTTGGTGAGAAGCCCTTCCAGTCTACCGTTTTTAATCACGACAAGTGCGCTTATATTCCCTGTATTAATCTTTTTGACTGCTTCATACAGCTCTGTGTCCATCTCTACTTTATCTTCTTCGATATATGTGTTTACGATTTCTCCAACTGTGGTTATATCCCATTTGTCCCTTGGCAATTCCTTTATATCGTTTAAGGTTATTATTCCAATATACCTATCATTATTGTTTTTATCGATAACCGGAAATTTGCCATATTTATATTTCAGAAACCAGTCATCGATAAGTTCTCTTACAGTGATATCCTTAGATACTGCAATTATTTCAGTAGTGATTACATCTTTTACTTTTATTCCTTTGATTGACCGCTCCAAGGCAACCTGCGAATAAGTCTGTGCTGCAGCCGATTGCAAAAACCAGCCTATGAATATTAACCATACGCCATTGAAAAATGCCCCAAGAAATATATATACAATTCCTACGGCTATCATCGCAAAACCAATGCCCCTGCCTATGTTAGAAGCAATTATTGTAGCTTTCTCAAAATTATTGGTAAATTTCCATATAATCGACCTTAAAACCCTCCCGCCATCAAGAGGAAAACCAGGAAGAAGATTGAAGGTCCCCAATGCTATATTAATAATAGTAAGATATTTTGCCGGTTCCATTATTGCGGGGACTTGTCTTGACAGCGCCCATACTGCACCGAAAACTATTGCAAGAAAATAGCTGGCAGCAGGTCCTGCTATTGAAATCTGGAACTCTTTGGCAGGAGTATCAGGTTCATTTTCAATTTGAGCAATACCTCCAAATATAAATAGGGTTATCTGCTTTACAGGTATCCCTTTTCTTATAGAAGTTATTGAGTGAGATACTTCATGAAATAGTATTGAAAAAAAGAATAATAAAGCACTTATGATGGTGATTATTATAATCAGCCAAATGCTTGTACCCGGCAAGACTCTTGGAAAATAAGAAAATCCGAAGAAGTACACGATAAGAGCAAAAATAACAAACCAGCTGTAATCTATCCTTATATCTATTTTGGCAATCCTGAAAATTTTAAAAGAATTTTTTCTGATCATTTCCCTCACCTTTTAAAAGATCTGTTTTTTAAAAACCTTTTAATATATTTTTAATATACATAATCATATAATAAAGATAGAAATGTAAAAATAGTAACAATAAAGAAATGAAGAAAATAAATGAATTTTTTTATTCATTCCCCAGAATTATCATTGTAAATATTTTTAAGATTATTATAAGGATAAGGGTATTTAATTATGAAAGAATACCTGTAAACCGGCAGGTAATTTTTGCTATAAACCATGTTACCGGAGCAGATCCTATACTAATTCTGGCAGGTCTTAAGAAAAAACTCGTTTTTCTTGCAATATCTGATGATTTTAAGACAAAATTTACAAATTTCTTTTTTAGAAAAGTAGGAAATGCAGTGCCTGTTTTTCAAAAAGATTTATATAAAAATTTCAGCAGCTTTAAAGAAATATTTGAAAACCTGAAAACAAAAAAAGTAAGCCTTGCTATTTTCCCTGAAGGAAAACTTAATAAAACTGATGTCTATGATGATTTTAAAAAAGGAACTGCTTATTTCGCATATAAATCAAAACTCTCCATTATACCTATTTATATACAGGGAGTGAGAGGTTTGAAGGCAGGGACAAGAGCAGAGAACAATAAAGTCTCTGAAGGTATATCTGCTCTGGCTATAAATCTTTTCAGAAGGATAAATATTTTCGTAGGCAATCCGATAGATCCTATTGCTGAAAATATTATCAGTGATTTTAAGAACCCGGATACAAATAAAAATTACAGGGAAATAGTAGACGATATCCATGAACAGTTGGAAGAAGATTTTTGGGAACTTCAGTATGAAGCTAAAGAAATCCTTGGAAAATGATAAGCTGCCTTAAAAATATCAGGCAGCTTATCATTTTTTATCATTATATATATATAATGCTTTTATATATAATCGGAACTTGATAAAAACATCTTAGCTTATTTTAAAATCAAGCTTTTTACCTTCCGGACCGGTAGTGCCGATTAATACAGTATCGCCTTCTTTTATTTCACCGTTTAAGATTTTCATAGCTAAAATATTTTGTATCTCATTCTGGATAACTCTTTTTAAAGGCCTTGCACCATAGACAGGGTCAAATCCTTCTTTAGCTACCAGTTCTTTAGCATCATCGGAAATATCAACAGCAATATTTCTGTCTTCCATAATGCTTTTTAGCTTTTCAAATTGTATCAGCACTATCTTTTTAATCTCTTCAATTCCAAGCCTGTGGAAAATTATTATATCGTCTACCCTGTTTAAAAACTCAGGTTTGAAATAATTCTTCATTGCATCAAGAACCATGTTCTCTATCTCTTTTTCATCCTTCTTGCCAAATTCTATTATGTGCTGGCTCCCAATATTGGATGTCATTATAAGGACTGCATTTTTAAAATCAACTGTTCTCCCGTGCCCGTCTGTAAGCCTTCCGTCATCCATTATTTGCAGCAGAATATTAAATACATCTGGATGCGCTTTTTCTATCTCGTCAAGAAGAATAACTGAATAAGGCCTTCTCCTTACAGCTTCAGTAAGATAACCGCCCTCTTCATAACCCACATAGCCAGGGGGAGCCCCTATAAGCCTTGAGACAGTGTGTTTTTCCATATATTCAGACATATCAATCCTTATCATTGCCCGCTCGTCATCAAAAAGAAATTCTGCAAGAGCTTTAGAAAGCTCAGTCTTGCCTACGCCTGTAGGGCCAAGAAAAATAAAAGAGCCTATGGGTTTATTTGGATCTCCCAAACCTGCACGGGCTCTTCTTATTGCGTTTGCCACTGCAGATATGGCTTCATCCTGCCCTATTACTCTTTCTTTTATCCTGTCTTCCATAAGAATCAGCTTCTCGACTTCACCTTCAATCAGTTTTGAAAGAGGTATTCCGGTCCACTTAGAAATAATCTCAGCAATATCCTCATCATCTACTTCCTCTTTAAGCATTTTTTTGTCTTTCTGAAGTTCGGAAAGTTTTACATTTTCTTCACTTAATCGCTTATTCAGCTCCATTAACCTTCCATACCTCAATTCAGCCGCTTTTTGCAGATTAGCTTCTCTTTCTGCCTGCTCTGCCTCGGTTTTTGTTTTCTCTATTTCTTCCTTTATAGACTGAATGCTTTTTATCGCATCTTTTTCTTTTCTCCAGTGCGCCTTCATCGTATCGCTCTGGCTTTTTAGCTCAGCGAGTTCTTTTTTTATTTTTTCGAGACGCTCGATTGAAGATTTATCTTTCTCTTTCTTCAGCGCCTGCGCTTCTATCTCGAGCTGTTTTACTTTTCTTTCTATTTCATCGATTTCTGTAGGCATGCTGTCTATTTCAATCCTTAATTTTGAAGCCGCTTCATCAATAAGATCTATAGCCTTGTCAGGCAAAAACCTGTCTGTAATATATCTATTTGACAAAATAGCTGCTGAAATTATTGCAGAGTCTTTTATCCTTACGCCATGATGTACTTCATATTTTTCCTTTAGCCCCCTCAATATGGCAATTGTATCTTCCACATCAGGCTCACGTACAAATACAGTCTGGAATCTTCTTTCAAGTGCTGCATCTTTTTCGATATGCTTTCTGTATTCATCAAGAGTTGTAGCACCGACCATATGAAGTTCCCCTCTTGCAAGCATGGGCTTAAGCATGTTCGATGCATCCATTGCACCTTCAGCTGCTCCTGCCCCTACAACAGTATGCAGTTCATCAATAAATAAAATTATTTTACCTTCTGATTTGGTTATCTCTTTTAAAACTGCCTTTAGCCTGTCTTCAAATTCTCCCCTGTATTTTGCTCCGGCAATTATAGCTCCCATATCAAGCGCAAATATGGTCTTGTCTTTGAGTCCTTCCGGAACATCTCCGGATACTATTCTCTGAGCAAGGCCTTCAACAATTGCGGTCTTGCCGACTCCCGGTTCGCCAATAAGAACCGGATTATTCTTAGTCCTTCTGGAAAGCACCTGTATGACTCTTCTGATTTCATCGTCCCTGCCGATAACAGGGTCCAGCTTGCCTTTTTTTGCAAGAGCTGTGATATCTTTGCCAAATCTCTGCAGCGCCTGGTATTTATCTTCAGGATTCTGGTCGGTAACTCTCTGGCTGCCTCTTATCTCTACAAGTGCCTGGTAAACTTTTTGTTTTGTAATAGAATTTTTTCTTAAAATCTCTCCAGTTTTGCTCTTACTCTCAGAAAGGGCTATCAGCAAGTGCTCAGTGCTCACATAATCATCCTTTAATTGCTGCGCTTCTTTGGCAGCAAGATTTAAAGTATTGCTAAGTTCAGAGCTTAAATATACCTGCACATTATCTCCTGATACCTTGGGATACTTCTGCAGCTCTTCATTAAACAATGCTGCAATACCTGAAACATCTATATTAATTTTCTCAATCAGCGGAAGGATTATACCTTCGCTCTGATTTAAAAGTGCATTCATCAAATGTATATCAGCGATTTCCTGGTTACCATTATCGATAGCAATCGTATTGGCAGCAGAAATCGCTTCCTGCGCTTTTACTGTAAATTTATCAAATTGCATCTAAATCACCTCTATATTATTATTTTCGCTCTTGGATTCTCGCTATATTTTTTTGAGAATTCCTCAAGCAGCTTTCTCTGTTCATCATTTAGGTTTTCTGGTATGACTATCTTTATCTTTGCATAAAGGTTCCCGTAATCAACACCCTTTATTAAAGGCATTCCTTTTCCCTTGATTCTCAGCGTTTTGCCAGACTGTGTTCCTGCAGGCAGTTTGACCGAAACACTTCCTGAAAATGTGGGAATATCAATAGAAGCACCGAAAATAGCTTCATTGATGGTTACAGGTATCTCACAATAAAGATCGTTTTCTTTTCTTGTGAAAAAATGGTGAGGAGCGATTTCTACCAATAGGTACAGATCGCCAGAAACTCCTCCATTCAGGCTTTTACCGCCTTCTCCTGTAACTCTTATTTTTCCGCCATTCTTAATTCCTTTGGGTATTTTGACATTTATGGTCCTTGATTTCCCTTCAGCAGTCTGGAGCTTAAAAGTCCTCTCAGTCCCGAGATAAGCTTCCCTTAAAGTTATTGTAAGTTTTGATTCCACATCCTGGCCTTTGGATGCCGCTCTTCTGCTTTTCCAACTGGTTCTTTGGTTCTGTCTTGAACCTGACTGCCTGCTTGAACCCGGTGAGAAATCCCTGAATCTCTGGTCGGAACCTCTTCCAAAAAACATTTCAAAGAAATCAGAAAATCCGCTTCCAAGATCCCCGAAATCAAAACCGCTTCCCTGGAAATCATAAGATGTTGAACCTTGCTGCCATTGTGCGCCTCCAGGCCATCCCTGCGGTCCTCCTGCACCGGTCCTGGAGTATGCTTTCCAGTTTGAACCAAGCTGGTCATAACGGGAGCGCTTTTCAGGGTTTTTCAAAACCTCGTAAGCTTCACCGATTTCCTTAAACTTTTCCTCCGCTGCCGGATTATTTTTATTCGCATCAGGGTGATAAGTCTTTGCAAGCTTCCTGTATGCCTTTTTTATTTCATCACTAGAAGCTTTTTTGTCAACTCCCAAAATTTTGTAATAATCCTTATAGTCAACCATTTAAAACCACCATATAAATTATTCTTTCACATAAAGCTCCTGCCCATGTTTTTAAATACATGGGCAGGAAATATTAATTATTATTATCGACTTTTCAATTTATTAATGAAACTCTTATTCTGTCTTAACTTCAACCTTTTTAGCTTTCTTGACTTCTGCCTTCGGAATAACTACTTCCAGCACACCTTCCTTATAGGAAGCTTTGATTTCCTCTTCCTTTACCGGAACTCCTACTGTGAAAGATCTGTAAAAAGAACCATAGCTTCTTTCGACTCTGACGAAGTCCTTTTCTTTCTCCTCTTTCTCGAATTTTCTTTCACCTTTGATTACCAGAAGATCATTATCAAGAGAAACTTCAATGTCTTCCTTTTTCATCCCGGGAAGGTCAGCTTTCACTATTATATCTTTTTCTGACTCCTTGATATCTACATCAGGAGACCAAGATGTACCTTTCCTTTCCGGTTTACCTTCTCTTTCAGTTCCTCCGAACCATCTTCCGATGTCATCTCTCATCTGAACAAGATCGCTAAATGGATCCCATCTTACTATAGGCATATTAATCCCCCTCCTTTAAATTACTATTCTTTTTTAATATTTTTTTTTACTTTTTTTATTTATATTGCCTACACATTAGGCAGGCTTATATACACTCTTTTCAATTACTGGTTCTTATCATCTTTTGCTTCAAATTCAGCATCTATTACATCTTCATCTTCAGCTTTTTCTTCAGCCTGACCTGCTGATTGCGAACCACCTGCGCCTGCGCCCGGCTGCCCCTGAGGACCAGCGCCTCCTGCCTGTGAGCTTGTCTGCTGATAAAGAAGCGTTGACATTTCACCTACTAGTTTTTCAAGAGTATCGGTTTCCTTCTTTATTGCATCAGCGTCTTCGCCTTCTAATATTTTCTTTACACTATCTATCTGAGCAGTTATTTTTGTTTTCATATCTGCAGGTACTTTATCGCCATATTCCCTTAAAGATTTCTCAGTCTGGTAAACCATGCCATCTGCCCTGTTCTTAACTTCAACAAGCTCTTTCCTTTTCTTATCATCTGAAGCATGAGATTCTGCTTCCCTTACCATCTTGTTAATCTCGTCATCAGACAGATGAGAAGTTGCCGTAATGGTTATTTTCTGCTCTTTTCCCGTTGCTGTATCTTTTGCCATTACATTTACTATTCCATTTGCATCTATATCAAATGTCACTTCAATCTGGGGAATACCTCTCGGAGCAGGTGGAATACCGTCCAGCCTGAAATTTCCTATTGTCTTATTATCACGTGCAAATTCTCTTTCACCCTGAAGAACATGAATATCCACGCTTGTCTGATTGTCAGCTGCAGTCGTAAATATCTCGCTCTTCTTTGTCGGTATCGTAGTATTTCTGTCAATGAGTTTTGTCATAACTCCGCCAAGAGTCTCGATTCCCAGAGAAAGCGGTGTAACATCTAGAAGAACGACATCCTTTACGTCTCCTTTAAGTACGCCTGACTGGATAGCTGCACCTACTGCGACAACCTCATCCGGGTTAACACTCTTATTCGGCTCTTTGTTCGTTATCTTCTTTACAAGTTCCTGTATTACCGGCATTCTTGTTGCTCCACCTACAAGTATCACTTCATCTATCTCAGAAATCTTATAACCTGAATCTGCAAGAGCTTTTTCCATAGGAATCCTGCATCTTTCAGTAAGATCTGCTGAAAGCTGTTCAAATTTTGACCTTGTAAGTTTCATTTCAAGGTGTTTCGGACCATTAGCGTCTGCTGTTATAAAAGGCAGACTTATATTTGTCTCCATAACGCTTGAAAGTTCTATCTTCGCTTTTTCAGATGCTTCTATCAATCTCTGAAGAGCCTGTCTGTCAAGCCTTAAATCAATTCCCTGTTCCTTTTTAAATTCATCAGCAAGAAAATTCATTATTCTGTTATCATAATCGTCTCCACCAAGGTGCATGTCCCCATGACT
>JAQVJB010000069.1 GCA_028695395.1 Actinomycetota bacterium
AAAGATAACAGAAACGATGAAGGCAACAATCTTGAATCGATGCTTCTGAATTTTATAAAAGGTAAAAACATTCTTCTGGAAGATTATACGATAAAAATCGGTAAAAATTTAACAATTCTTCCAACTTCTAATAATATTTCGGTCATTGATGAATATCTGACAGATTTTCTTGTAAAAAAATCTGTTGAAAAAGGTTTAGCTCTTAAATCAATGGAAAGAAATCTTTTATTGAAAGAGATGCTTGATAAGGTTATAAAACCCTGGGAGTTTGATTATGTATTAATAGATTGCCAGCCGAGTTTTTCACTTCTTTCAAATACAGCGCTTATTTACGCTGAAAATACTTTAACTGTTTTAAAACCCGAGCCTTATTCTCTAATTGATATCGAGTATATGAAAAGGATTATAAAGAATCTGAACAGAAAATATAATACTGATATTAATATCTCAGGCGTAATAATTAATGCTTTTGAGATTAGGAAAAAGCTGGCGTGGAATATTTCAAAAAAGATAGAGATGGAATTTGGAACAGAGTCCAGAGTTTTCAGAGAGAAAATCAGATTTCTGTCTCACTACCAGAACTCAATTTTTTTAGGGAATCAGCCTGTATTCAAGATGTATCCTGGCAGTGCTGCCGCGAAGAGTATATTAAATCTTTTTAGTGAAATCGATAGTACCGCAGTTAATTTTATAAATTACTAAAGTTTTTATTATTTTTTTAAAATAATTTTTATAATATATTTTATATTTTGTATAATTTAAAAATAATATAGAATAAATACCAAGTATAAAAATGTATAATGCAGGGAGGATTCATGAGCTTAGGGGGCAATGCTTTTTCAGCAATTGATTTAGGGTCAGAAAATGACTATGAGGGTCCGGAACAGTCAAAGACTCTTTTAACCATCAAAGGTGATTCAGCTAAAATAGAAGGAAAACTTATCATTTCCAAATCCATTGAGATTGATTGTGAAGTACATGGAGAGCTTATAGTGGACGGGCAACTTAAGATACAGCAGTCAGGCTATGTAAACGCCGATGTCAAAACAATAGATGCAGTTGTCACAGGTGTTTATGAAGGAAATATGGAAGCGAGCGGCAATGTGCAGATAACTGAATCCGGGAGAGTAAACGGTAATATAAAGACAGATTCATTAATAATCGAAAAGGGCGGCATATTCAGCGGAAATGTTGTAAGAATTTCTACCGATAACGAAAAAAAAAATAATGTGAAAAATGTAGCTGAGAGTACGATTAGTTATTCTGATAGCATAAATGACGAAGATGCTGAGACTGAAGATGAGACTATAGAGGAAAAAGAAGAAGATACTCTTGAACTGTAAATAATTAAAAAAATTGATTTAAATAAAATCCTTAAACTGTTTATATGATGATAAAACTATTAGTTTATTTCAATCAAGGTACTTTTATTTGAAACATCTTTAAAATTTTTTATTATTTAAAAAATAAATCAGGTGGGAAAATGGCAATAAATCCAAGAATAAAAAACCCTCTTATCTTAAGCATAGTGGCAACAGTATTCCTGATCCCTGTTCTTATTCTCTCCAGGTATATTTTTCAGATACAACTGTCTTGTGTGCCTAATGGAATAATATGGGCAATAATCAGTGTTACTACAGTAATTTATTTTATTCTTATTTTTTTAGTTTTTCTTTATTACGGAAGTCTTGGAAGAAAATAAAAATTTATTCATAGAAAAAATTTTTACTGATAAACTTTATATCGACAAAGATATTTATAGGATTAATGTTGCAAAAAAGGTAGAATTTGCCTGGAAAGTTTCATATAAATATTCAGATCTTTTTATCTCATGCAGTAAAGATATATCTTATGTTATTCCTGATAAAATAATTGATTTTTATAATATCCTTGAAAAAGAAATAAAAGAAAACCCCGATTTTGAAAAGACTCTTGCTCCATTAAAGAATTGCTCTTTCAGTAGTTGGATCCTTTTGGAAATGGATAAGGCTTCAAGGGCTTTTAATGTAGGACCCATGGCAGCAGTAGCAGGTTCTTTATGCGAGTTTATAAGCAGAGACATAAAAAGCAATACCAGATATCTCGTTATTGAAAATGGCGGAGATGTTTATATAAGAAGTAATGAAGATGCTATTATCTCTGTTTTTTTAAAAAATAATTATTTTAAAAATGGATTGAGGATAAAAATTAAAAAAAAGTTATTGCCTTGCGGCATTGCTTCATCTTCGGGAACATTCGGGCATTCATTAAGTCTTGGCATCAGCGACATAGCGCTGGTTATTGCAAAAAATGCGATTATTGCTGACGCTGCTGCAACAGCATTTGCCAATACAATTAAAAACAAGACAGATCTGGAAGAAGCAGTCAATTTAATGAAAGATAAAGAAGATATATTTGGACTTTTAGCTATAAAAGATGAAAATATCGCGATATATGGGAAAATAGAGCTGATATGATTTTTGAATTATTTCTGGCTTTTAATATAAATCAATAACAGATTATCGTAAAAGGCTGCTTTTCAGACTATTTTCCGGCAACCTGTCCTGTGCTTTTTGTTGATTATAAGATATACCTGTATTCTCAGATAAAGGGGCTCTTTTTTCTTCCTGCTGTTTTATCTCAAATATCTTCTGGTCTTCGGAAATAGCACTTTCACCCTTAAACACCCCGCCTCTTTCAATTGTGAGCATAGCATCTTTCTGTATAAGATTTCCAACAAATTTTCCCGTAGATGTAATTTCAACTTCCCCGGATGCAATCATATTACCTTTAAAATTGCCGGCAATGGTGGCGTCTTTTGTCTTGATTCTTGCTTCAACTTTTCCTTCTTTTCCTATAATCAGCTCTTTTTCAGCAGTTATTTCCCCTGTTACTCTGCCATCGATTCTTGTGACTCCCGGAGAATAAAAATTCCCGTTGATAACAACGCCCTCTCCGATAATAGTCAAGGTTTTGTTATTGCTTGTTATAG
Source organism: Actinomycetota bacterium (assembly GCA_028695395.1). Taxonomy (GTDB): domain Bacteria; phylum Actinomycetota; class Humimicrobiia; order Humimicrobiales; family Humimicrobiaceae; genus Humimicrobium. The sequence continues at coordinate 2,972 of JAQVJB010000069.1, forward strand.
AATCAATATCTTTTTTTGAGAACATTTTTTCACCTTATCATAAACTTGGTATATAATTTCAAGATTAATAATAAAATATTAAAGTAAATCATATAAAAGTAAAAACAGATAAAAAATTATAACATTTTTTTATGCGAAATGTTAATAATAAAAAATCTTTGGTTATTATAATAAATTAATCATTCAAATTTTTAATGTAATTATAAAAATATTTACAGGAAATTATTTTATTTTTAAAATGTTTAAAATATTTGATAATACAAACAATATGAACAAAATTAAAAATTTTAAAATGAAAAATAAGTTTATAAAAAAAAATAATCCAAATAAGATTTTATTTTCATCAAAAGCATGGATTACTCTTCTGGCAATCATGATACTCTTCACTTTTTCTTGCAGCCAGATAGGAATATTAAATAAGGGAGAAATATCCAAAACAGATGAATCAATAAGCGGCACCCAAAAAACGGAAGAAACATCATTAAGCAATGAAGAAAATCAATATTCAGAAGACAGCACCGCAGAACTGCAGAAAGAAATAATAGTTTTAAAGATCAGCGGTTCCGTACCGGACTTTATAGCGGCCATATTAAAGCATAAAGCAAGAGAATTATTCGGAGAGGTTGTTGTCAGGGAGGAAGAAGTTCTGCCCGTGACAGATTCTGAAGGTGGAAAAGACTCAATAAAGGAAGTAGAAATCAATATAGATATTTCAAGAAATGATGAAAACCTTAATAATTTTATTATTATCTGCGCTGTCAATAACTTTTTTTCAGCAAAGGATAATATTGAATTTAAAGAAATCGAAGACTTTTTCAAATCATCTTATAATACTGACAAAAATGATGAGGAAAGCAAGGAAGCTGATAGCAATCAGGATATTGGTAAACCTACTAAAAGCAAACTATATATTTCAAATAATATCGGAAGTATTTTTAAGAAATTCTATGGCGACATCGAGAATGAAAATATAGCTTTTGAAGATTATTCAGATATTAGAAAAGAAATATCTCTGAATAGTGAAGCTATTGCTCTTATACCTTTTGATGAGCTTCAAAAGGATTTGAAAGTATTAAACATCAACAGCGAATCGATTTTCAGTAAAGATTTTTCCTACTCTGACTACCCTCTCGCTTTTTCGGTAATTTTTAATTGTGAAAATGAAGATTATGCATCAAAGCTCAAAGAAGATTTCGAGAAGGATTTTTATTCAAATATGGATCAGTCAAAGCTGGCATCTGTAAATATGACCGGTGTGACAGCTCTGGTAAGAGGGGTTGCAAACAGAATGGATATAAAAGGGATTTTATATCCTGCTGAAAAGATAGCTGAAATATTAAAAGATGCAGATATAACACATATAAGCAATGAAATCTCATTTAAAGAAAATTGTAATGCCGGACAAAGCGGAACGGTGTTTTGCAGCAAACCGGAGTATATAGAACTTTTAAGATTTGTAGGCACGGATGTTGTAGAGCTTACAGGCAATCATTTGAATGATTACGGGTATGAATATCTTGAAAAAACAATAAGCATGTATGATGAAGAAGGATGGAAATATTTTGGGGGAGGTATGAATCTCGGGCTTTCAAAGCACCCTTCCTTATTTGATATAAATGGTAATAAAATAGCTTTTCTTGGGTTTAACCAATTCGGTCCATCTTATGACTGGGCTACTAAAACGCAGGCAGGTTCTGCTCCTCCCGATAATCCTTTTTATATTTCTGAGATAAAAAGACTAAAGGATGAAGGATATAATGTTATATTTACCTTTCAATACGAAGAAGCATATCAATACTCCCCTCTTGCTTACCAGATAGATGATTTCAGAATTATGAGAGATGCAGGTGCCGATATTGTAAGCGGAAGCCAGGCTCATCATCCTATGGGTTTAGAATTAAGCAGGGAAGGTCTGATATGTTATGGTTTGGGGAATCTTTTTTTTGACCAGATGCAGTCACTGGGTACAAGACAGGGATTTATAGCAAAACATATATTTTATGATAATAAACATATAAGCACCCAGATCATCCCCACTTTGATTGAAGATTATTGCCAGCCAAGACTGATGGAAGATGATGAAAGAGAAGATTTTTTAAATATTATATATAATAAAAGTATCATGCAAGAAAGCTGATAGCCTCAGGGTTGTTCGCAAAATTTATTTATTAGATTTTATATGAAAAAACAAATATTAAAAAAATTCTCAGCACTGATTTTTATATCATTTTTTCTTATTTCTTTCCTGGCATCCTGTCAGCAGATAAATAATATTTTTAATATTTCCAACAAAGCAGATATAGGAGAAGACAAAGGTCTTACAATAAAAGATTCGAATGAAGATAGTGTTGTGCAGGATGGCAAAATAAGCAGCCAGGTTTTGTCAGATGAAGAAAATTCTTTTACTGAAAAATCAGTTGAAAATAATATAAAAGAAATAAGTTACTATATATCCGACCTTATTCCTTTAGAAATCCGCTCCTTGATTTCAGAGGGTATTGATAAAGCCTCTACAAGCATTGAAGAAATTAAAATTAAACAAATAGATAATAAAAACGACTTAAAAGATTCTGAATTAAATATTGATTTTAAAATTTACGGAGAAAAAACGGAAAATAAAATAGGCAACTATGTCCTTGCCTTTGTGAGCGGTTTCTATAATTGCAATGATAATATAGTTTTTGACGATTTTTTAAAATTATGGAGCGGAAAAGATTCTGCTCTTTTCAATATGGATGATTCATCAGAAAACAAGGAAATGATTATTGAAAATGATGTTTATAAAATACTTGTCAAAGTATTCGGGGAGTTTAAGGGTGAGAATCTAAAGATAGTTTCAAGCCAAAGAGAAGTATCTGATATTCTTTTAAATAATGAAAACGCTTTTTCAATAATCCCTTTTGAAAATATTGATAAAGAATTCAAGGTATTCCAGATAGATACTATTTCTGTTTTTAATAAAAAAGGAAATATTGCCAAAGACTATCCGCTGGATATAGATATAACTGCAAGCGGTAATTTCGATGATGATTTGGAGAATATTTTAAAAAATTTTAATTCAGGGATAATTACCAATAAAGATGAAGGCAGTTTAACAGCTTTAATGATGACAGGGTGCACTGCACTCGTAAGGGGCACTGCTTCAAAAATGGAGCAGAAAGGCATTACTTATCCGGGAGAAAAAATTGCAGAAACCCTGAAAAGTGCTGATATTACTCACATAAGCAATGAAATTACTTTTGTTGAGGGAAATCCCAGAGACAAAGAGGATATGATTGTCTTCAGCAGTGATCCCAAATATATTGAACTTCTTAGGTATGTGGGCACAGATGTTGTAGAACTGACCGGAAATCATATGAATGATTACGGGCCGAAGTGGATGGTTTATACTCTTGAAATGTATGAAAAAGAAGGATGGCAGTTTTTTGCCGGAGGAAGAAATCTGCAAGAATCATATAAGCCTGCAAAATTTAATGTAAATGGAAATAAAATAGCATTTTTAGGATGTAATCAGTTCGGGCCTGAGTCTTACTGGGCGACTGAAGATAAAGCCGGAGCAGCTCCGCCTAATTATGATGATTATGAAAAGATAATAGCTGAACTTAAAAAAGATGGTTATATCGTTATATTTACATTTGCCCACCAGGAAATTTATGAATACACTCCTTCTTCAGGCCAGATAAAGGATTTTAGAAGAATGGTAGAAGCGGGTGCAGATATTATAAGCGGAAGCCAGGCTCATCATCCACAGGCAATAGAGTTTTATCGCGATTCCATCATCTTTTATGGTCTTGGAAATCTTTTTTTTGATCAGATGTATAGCACTGAAGTAAGACAGGGCATGATAGCCAAGCATATTTTTTATAAAGGCAGACATATTAATACCGTTATAATTACTACTATGCTTGAAGACTACTGTCAGCCAAGGCTGACAGATGATAGTGAAAGGTATGATATACTTTATAATGTTTTTAAAGCTAGTGATTTAAAACAGTAAAAAATAAAAAGGTAACAAAAAATAAGATAATGACTAATCTCTTTAATAAAGAGCCGGATGATAAGAAAGATGAAGATAAAAAAGAAAAAAGAGACGACAATCCTGTAAATTCTTTTTTTGAAGATGATTCCGGCGGTAAAAAGATGTCTTTTATTGATCATCTTGACGAACTAAGGAAGCGTCTTCTTATTGTTATGATAGTCTTTGTTGTTGCTTTTATCGCTTTTTATCCCTTCCATTCAAAAATACTTGATTTTCTTAAATTATCTTTTTTGGATACGCAGCTTGTTTTTCTTGAAGTAATGGAGCCTTTTCTTGTAAACATAAAGATATCGTTTTTTTGTGCAGTTATAGCGGTTTCCCCCTTTCTTGCTTATCAGGTAGCAGTTTTTATTTCACCTGCTTTAACTATAAAGATCAAGAAATATATGATTATAATATTAATCCTGTTCTTTTTTCTTTTTGCTGCAGGTTTTTATTTTGGTTATAAATTATTGATACCTTCAGCTATGAAATGGCTTTTAAGCCAGGGGGCAAATCTTGAGCCGACAATAAGCGTAAGCAGATATGTAAGTTTTGTAGGGTGGTTTCTTGTAGGGGCAGGGATAGCATTTGAGATCCCACTTGTACTGTTATTTCTTATCAAAGCAGGAGTTTTAAAAATAGCCACTTTAAGAAGGCAGTGGAGAATAGTTTATATTGTTATTCTTTTACTGAGTGCGATTATTACTCCTGACTGGAGTCCTGTAACGATGGCAGTTCTTGCTGTTCCGATGATTTTGCTTTATGAATTATCACTGCTGCTTGCAAAAATTTTTAAATGATTGCTTTTTAATATATAATATATTAACTTTCTTTATAGAGATAAAAAAATATTTTTTAAAATTTAAAATATTTAAATTAAAAGGGGTGCTTTAAATGTTTGGATTAGGCTGGCAGGAGTTATTGATAATTCTAATAATTGCCCTTATCATATTCGGCCCCAGAAAATTACCTGAGATAGGTAAGTCCCTTGGCCAGGCAATTAATGGTTTCAAGGAAAGCACTAAAAAAGCTTCCGAGGAAGTTAAAAAGGAAGTTGCCGATATTGAGAAAACTGTTAATAATGATAGCAATCCAAAAGCATAGGTATTTATTTTCTGAATTCTTCCTCATTAAATATTGTTGCTGAAAAAATATATATTTCACAATTCTTCTCTTTCCAGCAGGATTCCGCCAAGCCGGCTTTTCTGCATGTCTGTTTAAGAAATTCTATTTTGTCCCAGTTATAGTCTGTTGCAACCTGTGGAAGAAGAAGGCCCTGATAAAAGCCCTTTTTAATAAAAAGACCATGCTTGCCGACTTCAATCCTATCTATGTCATTTATAAGTAAAAATGGTGACAGGACAGATATCTCTATTTCAATTTCATCCAGTTCGTTTTTATTGACTGGATAAAATCTCGGATCGTTTAATGCAGCTTCAGCTGCCATCGTTTTGACTGTTTCCCACAAAGGTATTGAAGCTTTTATGTTTCCTATGCATCCCCTCAGATTCCCAGATAATGTCAGGGTTACAAAAGCCCCACATTTTTCATTAAGTGCAGAGTCATTTATTGGGGATAATTCAATGTCTGTTTTTAATACAGAAGAGACAATTGATTTCCTTGCAATCTCCAGTAAAATCTTTTTCTGTTCATCGCTAAGTTCCATGCTGGATAATTTGTTTGCTTCATCTTTATTTGTTGTTTTTTCTTCGCTATTGGCACCATTATCTGAATCGGCTGATAAAGGGTTGCGGTTCTCGGCAAAAATAGCTGCAGAGAGGTAACCTACTACTGCCTGCCTTTCACCAGAAACATCGCCTGAATTCTGGTATTTTAAAATAACGGCCTTATTTGCTCCCATTTTCTTTGCAGCAATCATTGCAGCCACTACCGGTCCTCCGCCGCACATCTCAATGTCATTGTTTAAAAACTCATTTTCAAGATTATCAATATCGAATTTGGAAACAAGCTCTTCAACCTTTTTATCAAGCAAGACGGCTTCTCCATACTTGTGATAATGTGAAAGATCTGTTGAAGCTACTACAAGAATATTCTGATTTGCAAAAGTTTCGCCGATTGCTTTTCCGATACATTCAATGTTCCTTTTATCCTGAGCCCCAATCACTACGGGGATGAATTTAAATTCATCATAAATGTACTGTAGAAAAGGCAATTGGACTTCTATACTATGTTCATTATAGTGGCCATGTTCAGATAATTTTATATTTTTATCATAATCTGCAAGTTGCTGACATCTTTCTTTATCAATGCTGATTTTACCAAGAGGAGTATTATATGCATCTCCATCATATATAGATATAAAGTCAAAATATTCCGAATGAGAAGGTGCGATTATTATAATGCTGTCATATTTTTTATCTTCTATTTGTTTATAAGAAAATGCAGCTACCTGACCTGAATAAATATATCCGGCATGAGGGCATATTATAGCTTTGATATTTTTAAGATTATAGTTTTCTGCGTTTTTAAGAAAATCTTCTATTTGCAGTCTGAGTACATAAGGATCATTTGAATAAAAAGATCCTGCAACTATGCTGTCTCTTATTTTTTCATATCTGTTCATTTTATCCCTCCGGTGAGGATTTATTGATAGTAGTTAATGTATAACCTGTAAGATAAATTATAATATGTAAAATAAATTATGCTTTTATAATTTTATAATTCCATTATCTTACAATTTAATTTTAATCATATTTTTTATAATTATAAAAAAATAAAATTAAAAAAACTAATCTCTGGATTATTGATTCTGCAGAATGAATTTATCAGAAAAACGATGATTTAGCATTTCGGATATCTTCCGTATGCACAGGTAATTTATTCTTGACAATATAGCTTCAGATTAAGATAATATTTAAGCACTTTGAATTGGAAAGAGTTTTTTCATATTTTGCTGGTGTAGCTCAATTGGTAGAGCAGCTGATTTGTAATCAGCAGGTTGGAGGTTCAAGTCCCCTCGCCAGCTCCATTGTGGAGGGATGCCCGAGTGGCCAAAGGGAGCAGACTGTAAATCTGCCGGCGAACGCCTACATAGGTTCAAATCCTATTCCCTCCACCATTTTATTTGTAGGGCTGTTTTATTTTTAAAAAAATAATAAATAGGATTACTGATAAAAATTCAGGGAAAAACATATTTCTAAAATCTTCATTTAAAAAATTTTAAAGCCCACGTAGCTCAGTTGGTAGAGCATTTCCTTGGTAAGGAAAAGGTCACCGGTTCAATTCCGGTCGCGGGCTCCATATAAAGAATTTTTAGGGGACG
>JAQVJB010000070.1 GCA_028695395.1 Actinomycetota bacterium
CGACATCATCTTTATCAAGCATTTTAAATATATCTTCGGATGCAAGATAAACTACATTCACCTTGGACGGGTCTGTTCCAAGATATTTGATTATGTCATTTTTTGTCGATAAAGAATCTGCTATTATAGCTTTTGCCCGTTTTGCATTTTGAGAGACCATTTTCTGGTACTTTTTTATGAACCAGTCAAAATTAAACTCAGGAAATCTGAAAAAAGACATGTCGTGTATCGTAAGAACAATATTTTTATTAAAAGTGGGAGGGATTATATAATCAGGGCAGTGAAGGATATCGCTCTTAAATCCCAGCATCTCTATTGCCGGAAATTTTTTCTGTCCTATTTTTTCAAGATGTTTCCGGCTGACCTGATGAAAATTTAAATTAATTTTTTTTTGGGAATATTTTTTTACCAGATCTTCGAAAATGTAAATGTTCTCATTCGAGGCATGGTATCCTGTGAAAACATATTCATTACCTGAACCGGACTGTCCTGAAGGAGGGCCATCATCATTATTATTTTTAAGTTCCAGCAGATTTTTAATAAGATTATTTATGTATCTGCCGGAACCTATCCTGGTTCCGAAGTTCAATATGGTTGAAACTTCAATGCCTGTTTTCATAAAATATTTATTTAACGGAATTTTATATTCTGTCTATGAATTCATGAACGCTTATAGGCTCGTTTTCAAATTTATTATGAAGCTTGGAAGATAGGATTTTCTTATCAAATTTTAGCTTTGTATCTTCCAGGCTTTTCAGGTAGCTGACATATTCCATATATTTATTGCTGCCTGTTATTACAAAAAGCCTCTGATAAGTTTTTATAAGATTATCAATTGAGAAGATAGGTTCATTTGTGATGATGTCAAAAAAGTTCTTTTCGCCCCAGTAGTATTTTATTATTTCATCATCGTTTACAAGCCTTTGCAGCTGAACCATTTTTCTTTGTTTTAAGAGCTGGCTTCTACTTTTGCTGAAATCAGAAAGTATCTTTTTTGCAGTATGCTTCATATTCCGGTCTTTTAGATTCTTCTTCATTATTCTAATTTCTACAGGCAGTATTCTGTCAATTGTTCTTTGCTCGCAGTTTTTCAGGAGCATTTTCAGCAGATTAAGCCTTTTGTAATAATATATCGTTTGAAAGGCTGTCGATTCTTCCCTGAAATTATATGCATATTTGTGATAAACAATACATTTGGGGCAGGAGCTGAACTTGTACCCAAGCAGGTTTGCCCGGTAGCAAAAATCAAAATCTTCATAGAATAAATAGAAATTTTCTTCGACAGGTCCGACTCTGGAAGTTTTGAAATAAGATGTTTTAATAAAGGCGCTTGTAAAAGATAAGCCGAATATTTCTTCCGTTATATCATACTGGTGAAGATCAAGCTGGCCCAGCCCCTGGTATCCGTCATAAAGAGAAGTGTCCAGGTACGTACCGACGCTTTCAATAAAATTACGCTGATATGAAAACTTTATTTTTGGTGCCAGCCCTACTACATCATCATCGGAATTTTCTGCTTCCTTAACTAATTCTTCTATTGCGCCTGCGTCATAAACAACATCGAAGCTTGATATCAGAACATATTTCGTATTAACCATCTTCAGCGCTTCATTTATTGCTTTGCCAAGACCTATATTTGAATTTTTCCCTATTATCTGCAGATCCAGACTGTAAGAATTACTGTCTTCCGGCTTATCAATATTATTATTTTCAGATGTCTTATCGTTTTCTTTTAAATATTTTTCTTTTATGGCAGACATGCTGTCATTAGTGCTCCCGTTATCAAAAAGTATTACCCGGAAATCTTTAAAAGACTGCTTCTTAAGGGAATCAAGACATTCAGAGATGCATTCAAATGAAGAATTATAATTAACTATCAGGACTGTTACGGGGACTTGCAATCTGGCGCCATTTGCACCTATGCCGGCTCCTGGAATAATTTCAGTTTCATTTGGGCACCTATTTTGCAAACTATCCTTGTAAGCGAGAGCAGATGTATTCGTAAATATTGTTTTATCATCAGCAAACTCTTTATCAGAAGATTCCAAGTTGCCGGGAATCAAATTATAAGTCCCTTCGGGAATCCCTCCGGAAGCCAAATTAAACGTTCCCTTAATTAGGGTGTCGTATTCTGCTACGGTTCTTTTCCATGCAAATTTTTTTGATGACCTGAAGCCGTTTTCTCCCATTTCTTTTATAAGTTCTTCATTTCTGGAAAGCTCTATAAGCCTGGAAAAGAATTCTTCCCTGCTGTTTGCAAGATATCCTGTAATGCCATCTTCCATTATCTCAGGGTGTGCACCGATATTATAGCATATAGATGGTTTTGAAAATGTCTGGGCTTCTACCACCGGCAAGTCAAATCCTTCCCATTTCGTACATGTGGTGTATATGTCGCATGCAGAATAAATAACAGGCATCATTTCAAAAGGGGCATTGGGTATCACGCAGACACCTTCATTTCTCAAAGCTATTTCGTCATTTTTTGAGCCGAATCCAACCATAAGCAGCTTTAAAGAATTATTGCTTTTTTTTGCTTCCTTAAAAATATCAATAAGTTCTCTCGTGCCTTTATAAGGCTGATTAACAGGATTCAACCTTCCTGCATAAAGCATTAAAATATCAGTTTCTGAAACTTTCAGTTTCTGTCTGAGGCTTAATGCATGTTCCGCAATTTCATCTTTTGTCCCGGAATCTTTTATATAATGATCCGCTCCAAGATAAATACATGATGATTTATTTTTTAAAGCTTTGGGAATCTTGCTATTAAGAAATTCAGAGATACTTATTATTCTCCGGCTATTTTTAAAATAAAAATTATTCTGGGTAAAATCCATATATTTGAAAAAGAGTCTTCTTCTTAAGTCCATGCCTTCAGTGGAAATAACACCATAGTTTATGGAGAAAACTGGTTTATCAAGCACTCCTGCAAGGCTGTAGTACGGGAAAGTATTGATTATGAAAAGATCGCTGTCCTGATTATTAAAGATATGCCTGAGCTCTTTTGTTTTTTTCTCAAGATCTAATACGCCTGAACCATGTATTCGAGGGATAAGGATGATATCATAACAGGCTCTTTTTTTATATTCATTATCAATCTGCGTACAAAAGACATTGCATTCATAGCCTTTTTCTGTCAGTCCCGAAGCGAGCTTGTCGATTACCAGCTCAACACCATGCCCGACAAGCATTTTTTCAGTAATAAAAGAAATTTTTTTAATCATTTCCGAATTTATAAGCCTGAAGTGATAATTTTCTTCATTTTAACATTAATTATTGTTTAAAAAAAATTGTTTGTTATAATTTATATAAATTTCAAACCTGGTTTTTAATCTGAATGAACTTATAATGAAAGATATTTATTCATATCCGTTGATAACCATTTCTATCGTTAACCTTAATGGCAGCGATTATCTAAGAGTCTGCCTTGATTCTTTAAAAAAGCTAAATTATCCTAAAGAACAGCTGGAAATTATTATTGTCGATAATGGCTCCAATGATGATTCTATCGAGCTTATCAGCAATAATTATCCCGAAGTCAAAATCATAAAAAATAATAGCAATCTTGGTTTTGCAAAGGCTAATAATCAGGCAGCTTCTGAGGCAAAAGGTGAATATGTTGCTTTTTTAAATAATGATACCAAGGTAGACGAAAACTGGCTTATCGAACTTTTAAGACCTGTTTACGGCTCAAATGAAACAGTCTGCTCAGGGTCAAAAGTACTTTCTTTTGACGGGAAAAGTATTGATTTTGCGGGCGGAATGATTAATTTTGAGGCAAAAGGCTTCCAGGTAGATTACGGCATGCCAACAGCTAATGATAGTCATAATATAGAGAGGTTTCTTCCTTTTGTAAACGGAGGAGCCATGCTTGTCAGAAAAGATGTATTTCTGGATTCAGGAGGATTTGATGAAGATTTTTTTGCATATTATGAGGATGTCGACCTGGGCTGGAGGCTGTGGGTACTTGGATACAAAATAGTTTTTGCTCCTTCTTCGATCGTTTATCATATGCATCACGGCACATCAAAAGCTTTCAGCGAAGATAAGCTGCGCTACCTGAAAGAACGGAATTCCCTCATTTCCCTGTATAAGAATTATGGAGAGCAGAGCCTGGCAGGCATTCTTGCGGCAACACTTTCCAATATTTTTGCAAGGATATTTATTGATTTTAAGTTTGATTATAAAAGTTACTATAATTTTGAAATAAATGATAAAAATTTAAGTGAGCTGTCAAAGAAAATCGAAGATGAAATCCCGCAGCTGAAAGTAAGCCCTGAACCCCTGAGTTCTCTTATGGCAGTCAAGGATTTTCTTGATAATATAAGTATGCATAAATCAAAAAGGGATTTTATACAATCAAACAGAAGGCGGGACGATAAATCATTATTTACATATTTCAAAGGCCAGTTCCTTTCAGTTTCTGGCGATGAAAATTATCAGAAACAACAGATAAACATGCTTTCATCTCTTGGCATCTATGATATTTTTAATAAAGAAATTAAAAGGACCATACTGCTTGTCTCAGATGAAGTAATAAATAAAGAAATGGCGGGACCGGCAATAAGGATATGGAATTTCGCAGAAGTGCTTTCACGTTATATGAATGTTATTATTGCCAGCCCCAACAAGCCGGAACTGCCGGATATGGAATTTGAAATATGCCATTACTCCGATGACATATCTCTTGGAAGACTGGTTGAAAGAGCAGATATAATTTTATGCGGAGGCACTGCTTTTAATAAATTCAAAAGCCTGAAAAGAAAAGATAAATTTTTAATTCTTGATATATATGACCCCTATAACCTGGCTACCCTGGAGGAATACAGTTCAAGGCCGATAAAAGAGAGAATAGGGATACATGAAGAAGTAGTAAAAACCATAAACGAACAGCTTTACTGGGGAGACTTTTTCCTATGTGCCTCTGAAAGGCAGAGGGACTTCTGGCTTGGAATGCTTTCTGCTTTAAACAGGGTTAATCCTATTACATATTATGCAGACAGTAATTTAAGAAAAACAATAGATGTCGTACCTTTCGGCCTGCCTGATAATAAACCAGTACATACAAGAAAAGTACTAAAAGGAGTAATAGAGGGAATAAAAGAAAATGATTTTGTCATCATATGGGGCGGAGGGATATATAACTGGTTTGATCCTCTTTCGCTTATAAAAGCAATGAAACTTATCGGTGAAAAAAGAGATGATATAAAATTATTTTTTATGGGTGTAAGACATCCAAATCCCATGGTAAAAGAACTTTCACTTGTAAATGAAACTGTAAATCTGGCAAAAAGCCTGGGAATCTTTGAGAAAAATGTTTTCTTCAATTTCGGCTGGGTGAAATATGATGAGAGGCAGAATTATCTTCTGGAATCAGATGCCGGAATAATAACACACCCTCTTCATATCGAGACAAGATTTTCATTCAGGACAAGAGTGCTTGATTATATATGGGCAAATCTTCCAGTCATATCGACCGAGGGCGATTTTTTCAGCGATCTTATAAACTCGGAAAAGATAGGTATAGTCGTAAAAGAAAAAGACCCTCAGGATATTGCTGATGCAATAATGAAAATTGCAGACGATAAAGTTTTATATGAAAATTATGTGAAAAATCTTTCCCGCATTTCCGGTGAATACAATTGGGAGAAAGTATGCGCTCCTCTTATCAGGTTTTGCCAGGACCCTGTAATAAGTGCGGTAAAGGATATGGGGAAACAGTCTTCTGACAATGAAATCAATTCAGGGTCAGCTGGCAGCAGAAGATGCCTTGTTTCAAAATTTTTCCACCATATATCCAGAAGCGGCCCGAAAAAGACCTTTAATTATGTTTCAAATTATTTAAAGCAAAGATAATAGTTTCCACTGATTTTAAAACTGTATTCCAGTTATTATATTCCTACTGTATACCGTGATTATATTATTGACAGTATGCCTTTTATATTTCTGATTGTTCCCTGATTATATTATTGACCATATGCCTTTTATATTTCTGATTGTACCCTGATGATATTATTGATTAGCTTCTGTGTCTGCAGCCTGAGCTGCATCAGCGAGTTTTCTTTTTCTGTCCATATACGGTCTTAGCGCATAAATTATGCCTCCAACCACACCTGGCACTAGTATCATAATCAGAACGGCAATCGAAACTATAGTTGCAATGTTCCTGGGTCCTCCGAGAGCTCCGACCAGTACGACGAATGCGCCTTCCCTTACCCCGATTCCGCCTATGGAAATAGGTATCATTGTAAGTATCGAGCTTATCTGTATTATGAATATATATGAAATCAGGCTGAGTTCATTTATCCCGAAACCCTGGCTGCAGAATGAATAGTTCAGAGTAAATGTAAACTGCAGAATCATACTTAAAATAATAGTTATGAGCAGGATAACCTTGAATTTTCTGAAATCCTTGAAAGTATTATACATTTGCCTCAGCTTATCTTCCCATTTATGCAGAAATTTTAATTTCCTGAAAAATTTATTTAGCCTGAAGTAATCAGGAAAAAGCATTATTAAAATTATCAGGACTGCGAATATAAAGAATGCAAGTATTAAAATTATCAGGATATTGTTGGAAATAGTCCATTTTCCCATCTTGAATTCAACATGCGATGTCCTTAAAAATCCAACAGAAAGAGCAAATACCAGATAAATTATTGAGCTCATGACTCCTGTAGTCCTCTCCATTAATACTATTGAAGCTGCTTTCATCCCTGAACTGTTTTTAAGTTTGGAAGTGTCATAAATCCTGTAAACATCTCCTCCGATGGAAGTCGGGAGGAAATTATTAAAGAAATATCCAACAAGATAAGAGCCGAACAAAAAAGACATCGGAGCTTTTATATTCTGCGTTTTTAGAAGTATCTGCCATCTGAGGACAAGAAAATAAATGCCAAGCCAGTACATGATAAAAGATAGGCCTATCAGCCAGAAATTGACACTGGTTTTGGAGAGGTATTCAATGATTTCTGAAAAATTGCTGAACTGAGTCTTAAAAAGAAAGAATAATATGCCTATACTTACAACTATCCTAAGTACGATAAAAATCCTGTTTTTTAATTTTTTTTTGTCTATATTCAAGAAAACACCGGGAATTTCTTATTTTTTTCTTATGATACAGTATCTGAAAAATAATCAGTAAATTATAAAACAAAAGTCTTATAAATAAAACAACTATTACTTATTCAGGCTTTTCTGCTTTTCACGACTTTTGCCGGCATGCCGACAGCTATAGAGTATTCGGGAATATCTTCATTTACCACGGCTGCACCGCCGATTATTGAGTTTCTTCCGATGTTTACTCCGTCAAATATCAAAGCTTTTGCTCCGAACCAGCAATTTTCTCCTACATATATTCCTTTGCAGACGGTATCCATTTCCGTTGCCGGTTTATCTGCAGAATCGTAAACATAGTTGCCGGCAACAAAATAAACATAGGCAGCAATCATCGTATCTTTGCCTATTTCAATCTTCCTGCCGCTGAAAATATCGCAGTTAAACCCAAGGTTTACGTTTTCTCTCAGGATTATATCTCCATCTTTGCAGCTTAAAATAGTATTTCTTCCCAAGAAAACGCCATCTTCGATTATTATACCTTTATTTGTGCTGCCTTTGGCATCAAGCATGCAATTATCATCAATTACCACATTATTGCCGATGATGATTTTATTAGGATGGCGAAGTACGATATTTTTTCCGAAGCTGACGCCTTTTCCGACTTTTTTAAGAAGGAGCTTATAAAAGATGCTTCTTAAATATATCCCGACAGCACCCGGACAACTTGCAAAGAGGCAGGTAATTATTTCATATTTTAAAAATGCGAAAAATCCCCGCTTCCCGACAAAAAAGTCACAGTATTTTTTAAATTTCGAACCGCCTGATTTCGTAAGTGTTTTGGAGCGGACTTCTTCATTTATTTTTTTTGAATCCCCATCTTTGTCGTTTGAAATATTTTGAACTTCTTTATTCTCGTCATTCATGTTATTACTCCCTAAAGGTTATTTTATTTTTAAATAACTGATATAGTTTTTATTGCATATAAATTATCTGGCAATTTTAATTTGCAATCAGTAAATTTTAGAGATTTGCTTTAATTATTTGAAATATTAAGTAAAATAATAATTTTAATAGTTATTTAAAATGTTTTTATTTTATTTGCTAATAATAACATAAAATATAAATTGGCTTAAATCCTGTATTAATAAAATAAATGACGAAGACAAAAGCTTTTTTTAAAAAAATCGGCTGCATTTTTATTTCACCTGAAATCACAAATGATGGAAGGTCTTTAAATCTTTTTTACAAATATTTTCTTGGCGGTGTTTTTGTCAGGTTTCTTTTCATGCCGTTCTTTTTCCAGAGGGATCTTCTTTCCACGTATCAGAGAGCAGCGGATACTGTTTTTAATGGAAACATAGGTTCTGATTTTCAGCAGCTTATTACCAATATCATACATTCCGTTTACTTTCTGGCAGCGAAAACAATATTACCTTTTATGAATTCTTACAGGGATATTCTTTTAAACCAGGATACATGGATTTCATGGGTAGAGTTTGTTAAAAGTGATAATATTTTCCTTATCCTCACCGTATTTAAATTCATATATTTTATTTTTGACATGGCCTGCATATTTGTTATTCTAAGGCTTTTTTATGACGGAGATGCGCAGAAAAAACTAAAAGTATTCAAATACTGGATGTTTAATCCTATTGTCATTTTCGTGCTTTATCTTTTTGCAAGGCATGACATAATAGGACTTTTTGTAACGCTTCTTGCTTTTCTTTTGGCAAAAAAGAAGAGGAAATACTGGGCTGTTCTTGTTCTTGCAATTGCGGTAGCTATAAGATTTTTCCCCATAATGATTCTTCCCATACTTATAATATATCTTGCTGAAAAGAAAAAAGATTATATTATAATGCTTGCAATAGGACTTTCAGGCCTTATTTCGATTGAAGCAATCTCATATATAGCTTTCGGCAAAAGCGTTATATTCTCACTTCTTAATGCAGAACATTTCAATTATATTATTTCTTCAAAACTTGAGCTCATTGTCCATGACAGAATATTTATATTCCTGGCGGCATATACAATATTGATTCTCAGCTTCATAAAGCTTAAGAATAAGTCTTTTGAGCTTTTAATGTCTTATTGCGGAATCATATATCTGTTATATGTAGCATTATCATATTTCCATCCGCAGTACCTTTTGTGGAGCGTACCTTTTGTTTTATATGTAGCCGGCAAACAAAAGAATCTATATTATTTCCAGTGGGTACAGTTTGTATTCCTTGCAGTGGTTTTCATTTATTGGGGAGACCTTATAACTAAATTCCTTTTTGCTTCATTTGATCATAAGTTTTTTATTTATCTGCCCGGGCCCATACCTCTTATAAACAGATTTTATGATCCGGAGAAATTTGTAAATATTTTCAGAAGTATTTTTACAGGTGTTTCTTTATGGATGGTATATCTTATTTATTTGTTTAATAAAAGAAATTCAAAAAAGAATGAGCTGATTGACAGGACAGGATTATAAAAAGCAGGCACATATATGAAAATATTAGAAAAGATAAAAGTAAATAAAAGAAAGTCATCAAAAATATTATTGCTTTTCATGTCGGCAATAATATTAATGCTGCTTGCTACTTCATGCACGAAAGCATTATTCCTGCCAGGAGTCAGTCTTGGTTATTTTATCTGGGAAGATGAAAACGGGAAAATCAATATTTCATGGAGTTCAGACAGGAAGAAAGTGAATTTCACAGGTTTTTTATCGACTGACGGAGTGTTTGACGACATAGAGAAATCAGCTTTTGAAGAAGGTGACGAGATAATAATCTCGGAAAATACGCTTTCTTTTGACTGCTTATTAAATGAAGAGGATTTTACCGACAGCATTTCATTTGCATGCAGGGACTGCAGTTATATCGAGCTCAATTTAAAAATAGACGGAAATAATGATTTAAACAGGATTAATATCGGAAGATTTTTAAATTCTCCCAAGGAAGAGAATTTCCGCATAACTCCCGATTATTTTAAAGATTTAAAAACAATCCCATGGTTTAAAAAACACCCATCTGTAGAGTTTTTTAAAAAATTGGATTCAAATAGATATCTTACTTTTTTATATATTTTATTACTGGGAGTAGTGTTAATTGAGATATTGAGGATAACAAAATTCAGGGCAGTTAAAAGGAAAGGGCGTTCCTTATTTATTTCA
>JAQVJB010000071.1 GCA_028695395.1 Actinomycetota bacterium
TGCATCCTTTGCTTATTCCGGTAGGAGTGCAGATGGCATAATTATTATCAATCATAACAGAGACATTCCCATCATTTGATGCAACCCAGCCATTGGAATATATCTTTGAGCATACATCAACTATATCGGCCCTTATTTCTCTTTCAGTTTTAGCTGCCATGTAAATCCTTTCAAAAATTAAAAATATTTAATTCTGTTCGTAAATATATTATTTATGTTTTTAAATCAGCACCTGCACAGAGATGTCTTAATCCACCTGAATACTTCTCTGTCTGGACCTGAGAGCACTCTATAGGCAAGCAGCGCTCCTTTTCCCTTAAGAAACTGACTTGCCCTGCGCGCACCCTCGGAAACAGAAGAGTAATCCCCTGAAAATATATAGAAACTGTTGACACCGCATCCTCTTGCAAGTCTGAAATCAACAAATTCAATAGGAACAGCATCACACACATCATCAGCAGAGCTGATAAGGCTTGCCATCTGCATGCTCTCTATCACAGCCACCGCTTCAAGGCTATGCTCCCCCAGCTTACCGCTGATTGCGTCAACTACCTTAGGATTTATCGCATTAAGCACTTCTGAGCTGTAGACATGCATCCCGCCAATTTCATCAGCTATTTTTAGCGAGCTTTCCACTGCGCTTGTTTCGCCTTCGACAATTGTAAGGTATTTACCCGGGCACAGTGAAGATGCCAGTACAAGCTTTACATTGGCTGCTTTAAGCATTGCATCCGTCACATACAGCCCTCTGGCTGTGCTTTTAAATTCAATTATCGCAAGATTGCTTTCTTTTTCCATATCTTCTAAAAAAAATCTTAATCAGTTGACTTAAATTAAATCATTATATTCCGGCTAAATTTTCAACATCCCCGAAAAGAATTTTTTCAAAAAAATTCTTTATCTGGAAATTACTATATATCTGTCATTTATATCTTTTACTTTCCCGCTTATGGAAGCATGGATTTTTGCTCCAAGCTTTCCTTCAGGTATGTCTGCTACAAGAGAGCCTTCACTGACGCTTTCGCCTACTCTGACAACAGGAACAGCCGGCGCTCCTACATGCTGGCAAAGAAATAGCTTTACTTCATTTACTGTGGCAGCATCAAAATCCATAAATCCTGCACTGCTTTCATACCTGTCTATTTCCAGCCTTTTTATAAGTCTTGCCACTGGCACTTTTCTGGTTTCCTTAAAGTCGTTTACCTCAAGCTCGCTTCTGTTATGCGGATTCTTTATTCCTGCTTTAGCAAGTTCTATTTTTAGATGATTAAATATTGCACGTGCAGATAAATCCACAACACAACTATAAAGCTCGCACAGTCCGCAGTCACAGCACAAATAAGCATAATCGAAATTTGAAAGATTTTCCGGCGTAATTTCTTTTTTATACATTCTTTTCATCAATTCGTCAGGAAAAAGATCGTGTCCCAAAAGATATCTGGGACAAAGATCCGTACACATTCTGCAGCTAAGGCATATAGCCTGGGCTCTTTTCATCTGTGCAGATATCTGCCTGCTTTTCTGTACTATTATTATGTTATCTTCAGGCAATAAAAGTATAGCTTTTGTTGTTTTGGTAACTGCATGAGTCGAAATATCAATAAGCTTTCCTGTCATGGGGCCGCCGTCTATCGCTTTCACCCGTTCTGAAGCAGTACCGCCGCAGGCAGCAATGAGACTGGGGATAGAAGTCCCTACGGGAACCTTGAATGTTCCGGGATTTTGCACTTCGCCATTTACAGTCACATATTTATATATGACATTATTTCCATCATTTGAATTTGCAACATTTATAAGTGTTTCAACATTTATTACTACTATGCCTACATTAAGAGGAATTCCTCCTTCGGGAACTATTTTTCCGGTAACTTCATTGACAAGAACCTGCTCATCTCCAGCCGGATAAAAATTATCAAGAGTAAAAATCTCAAAATCATTATGTTTTTTGTGAAAATCTTCAAGGGTTTTGAGAGCATCTTTATTTTTATGTTTTAATGCGACAACAAGTCTTCCTGCCCCGGTAAGCCGTGCAGCTATTTTAAGTCCTTGATACATTCTTTCCAGATTTTTTTCAATAAGCTGCTTGTCAACATGAATGAGCGGCTCGCACTCTACACCATTGACAATAATGGTATCGACTTTTGAAGCAAGCTTCACATGTGTCGGAAATCCTGCGCCTCCTGCGCCCACTACGCCGGCATTTTTTATATTTTCAACTGAACTTGAACCCATAAAATCTCCCGCAGATATCTTTTCCTATTTAAATATTTATTATATCAATAATTTTTAATTTAACTTTCAATTACAGAATTTTCAAGATCTATTCTTTCAACTTTTGCAACTATCGCCGCATCAACATTTTTATGCTTTGTTATATCTGTCCTTTTAGCCGTACTTCCAGTAACAATCAGGGCTATTTCACCTTCCCCGAGACCGATAGTATCCACTGCAACAAAAAAATCATCTCTTTCTTTTAAATCAACATCTACAGCCTGAACCAGCAGCAGCTTGGTCCCTTCAAGTGTACTGTCTTTTATAGTTGATGTTATGCTTCCTAATACTTTAACAAGTTTCAAATCAGCCTTCCAGGTTTATGCTCTTTTTTTAATATCCATACTATCGATAATGCCCACGATACTTCCCCTCAAGGGGATACTTTTCATTCCAAGGACTTTGCATATTGTAGTGCCGTCCTCTATCCAGAAAACAGTATTGCCTACGGCAGTATTCAGATAGTCAGCAAGAATAACAGGCTTGAGGCTTTTTCTGCCTTCAGGATCTACAGGCTTGACTACCATAAGCTTTATCCCCGAAAGCTTGGGATGCTTCATAGTCGATATTACATTACCTATTACTTTGCCAAGTCTCATAATCTTATTTTAATTCAATTAAAGATATTATTCTCATTAAATTTTATATTTTTTCATCTTTTATTATTTAAAATAGTAAAGTCAATTCAAAAAATTGATATTATTGTCTTTGAAAATTTTTTTATACTTTTCAGCCGGCTTTTTATCACTTATAACTGTATTTATCTGATTCCAGTCACATATTTTATATAAGCTGACTTTTTCAAATTTACTGTTATCCGCAAGAAGAATGACTTCTTTCGCATTTTCAATAATAGTTTTCCTTATTGCAACACTGTATACATTAGCTTCTGTGATGCCCTGCTCTGAAGCACATCCTGCCGGTGAAAAAAATACTTTATCAAAATAAATTTCTTTTACAGGCATCTCTGAGATAGGACCTAAAAAACTCATAGATATTTTATGGAAATCTCCCCCTATGCAGGTAAGGCGGACATTGTCGCTATCAGCCAGTTCATTTACGATATCCAGCCCATTGGTTATTACATTTATCTCAGAAATATTCTTGATTTTTCTGGCTAAAGCCAGGCATGTTGTTGAAGGATCGATAAATATCTGCTCATTCGGCTTTACAAGCGTAAATGCAATTTCAGCTATTTTATTTTTTTCAGCAGTATTTATTTTTTCCCTGACATAACGGGATATCTCTTCATCATTGTTTTTGGCAGATATAGCTCCGCCATAAACTCTTTTCAGTAAGCCCCGGCTTTCAAGAAAAGATAAATCCCTCAATATGGTCATTTCGGAAACTTCAAAAATCCTGGAGAGATCCGAGGTCTTTATGCCGCCGTTTTTAGCGACCATTTTAGCTATTTTACCTATTCTTTCCGCTGCAAGCATAGTTTTATTTATTGTTGTATTTTGTTTGTTTTATTTATTTTATGTTATTTTTTAAAAAGTGTCAAAAAAGAAGAATGATTTACCTTGGAAGTTTATCAATAGCGTTAAGTACTTTCTTTATATCGGTATATTCGCCAGTGCTTTTTATAAGGATTCCCACCACTCTGCATTTGCTGTTAATTACAGGGCTTCCGCTTTCACCATATGCCGCCTTTGTTTCATTCCGGAATATTTTTATTATGGAATTACCAATTATGAATTCGGGCTTAAAATCATCAGTAGCCGGATAAAGACCCTTTGTAATATTTTCATGCATTAAAATAGCATAGTCATTATTACCGTCAAAATCATTCTCATAATATAATAGCTCCGGATAAATCCATTCACTTTTACCCTGTTTTTTTATCCTGAAATTTTCGTATTTGATATTTTCAAAATCTATGCTGTGGCCTGCAGTAACTATATAAAATTTATCTTTATAATAAAGGCTGAATGCAGTAAATTCTCTTGCATTTTCTTTACCTTTATAGTCTGCAGAGCCGGAAAAAATAGTATTTGCTGAAATTAACGAATAATTATCAAGAAGATACTCGTATTTGCCTATCTTATTCTTCTCTTCAGCAATGATTAAATCAGTTTCACTGCGGAACATAAAATATTTAAGCGAATAAAAAGCAGCAAAAAACAATATTATAAGAGCTGCGAAAGAAATTAATATAATTATAATTTTATATTTTCTTTTTTCCAATTTGCTATATAGAATTATTTTTATTTTAAGAAATATGCTTTTAAAAGTTACTTTTAAAGATTAATAACTCTTTAAAAAAATTAATTAATCAAAGCTTCTTATGGAATTTATTATGTGATTTTAATAAAAAGAAATTATACACTAAAATTAAAATATTACATTACAGGCTGTAAAAATGATATTTGTTTTTCTTATTAATAGTTTATTATTAATTATTAATAATTATGTATAAATAAAAACACTAAATTATATAAAAGCATGATTGTATTTACGGCTCAAATGTAGTATTATTTTTTTGTAGGTTTTATATCTTTTTTAATTAGATTTTTTTAAAATCATCTTTATTTATAACATAATACCGAGGTGTTGAAATGGCAAAAGGAGCAGACTTAAAAAAGAAATCGGAAGAAATCGGAATAAATGGATTAAACAGTATCAGTAACCTTGAAGCTGACATAATGAAGATAGTATGGGAAAGAAAGAAAGTGACAGTACGGGAAGTTCATGAATATATGCTTAGGAAAGAAATTGAAAACAAAAAAGAAGGCTTTATCCCCTATACGACAGTTATGTCAACAATGACAACTCTTGCAGAAAAAGGACTTTTGAAGCAGGATAAATCATCGAAGACTTATATCTACTCAGCTGCTGTAGATAATAAAGAACTTTCAAAAAGCATCATAAAGTCCGTTGCTGAAAAACTGCTGGAAGAATCATCAAACAAAATAGTTTCCCATTTCTTAAAGGATTCAAGCAAAATTTCACCAGAAGGAATTAAATCCCTTCTTAAAGAAATAAAATAACCAGCTCAAAATATTTAAACCAGCCTGGAACTACGGGCTGGTTTTTTTATTTAATACTTTTTAAAAATCTTAATATAATAATACATATATTTTTTACTTAATATTTATATTATTATATTATATAATCTAAGAATTAACTCTTAATATTTATTTCTATATTTAATTATTATTAAAAAATAAATATAATAGAAAAATAATTATTATCTTAAAATAAAATATTTGCTTATGGATAGTTCTCTACTAATGATTCAGAGTATTTCCTATGTGTTCCTGAAGACCTTTATTTATCTTTTTAGTATTTTGCTTATTTTCAAAGTTTTTAAAATAAAAGACTCACAATCATTTATATTCTTACTGACTCTTGCCATGGTCAAACCTTTTTCTTCAGCACTAAAATTAAAATATAATAATTATTTTATCTCTGATAATGAGATTCATTATTTTTTTCTTGAAAAAATTAAAGTCATATTTAGCTATACGTCAGTAAACGACAGAATTATTTACCTCATAAACATGCTGCTCGTTTACTTATTTATTGCAATTTTGATTGCAGGGACATTGATACTCATATATCAGAATTTCTATTATTTAAAAAAGTTAAAATGTTTAGAAAACCTGCATAAATGCCGGAATAGCGAGATTATATCAATCGTTAAAAAATACTCCAAGGCAATGAAAATAAGAATTCCTGAAATATATTTTGCCAATGGCAGCAATTTTGGTTTCTTTACAATCGGATTAATTAAAAACATAATCATCTTAAACGGTGAAATATTTAATTTTCTCAATAAAAATGAAAAAGAAACAATAATTCTGCATGAACTTTCTCATATAAAGAGAAAAGATAATATATTAAATATATTGCTTTATTATTTCAACCTAATGAATTTTTATAATCCTATAACCTATCTTGCTTATTCTTTAATAAAAGCTGAACAGGAAAAGGACTGTGACAGGATAGTGCTGCAATACTCTCAGAAGACAAATAAAGAAGTAGCTAAAAATATCCTGACTTCAATAATAAAAATCAAAAATCTTTCGCATGACCCTGGAACCTTTTATCCAAGAACCGCTTCATTTTTTTCGGTTTCAAGAAAAATATCAGAAATGACGATTAGATTAAGGATTAAATCTTTGATAAACACGCAGAAAAATGAAACAGGAATAAGTCTTTTTTTAAAAATACTTCTTTATCTGATTTTTATTCTCTTGCTCTTATTTTGATTATTATTCCGTATCTTTCATTTTGATTATTATTCCGTAACTTTCATAGAATCTACTTTTGCAACTATGACGGAATCAACGCTTTTGTCTTTTGTATAATCAGTCATCCTTGCTGAACTTCCATTTACTACAAGTACCTTTTCCCCAATTCCGACCCCTATAGTATCGACTGCGATTACAAACGGCTCCAAAAGATTGTCATCTAAGTCCAAAGCTTTTACCAGTAAAAGCTTTTTCCCATCAAGGCTCTTATCTTTTAGGGTACATACTACAGAGCCGATTACTTTTCCTAATATCATTTATTTCTCCGGAATATTGACTTTATCTATTATCGCAATTATTGCTGCGTCAGTAGGGACTTCTTCAGGTTCAAATGCCCAAGATGCTTCTTTCCCATCTTCATAACCGACAAAATCCCCTATGCCTGAAGATGTAGTATCTACAGCAATTATGAATTTTTTGGACAATTTCTTTGTTTCCATATCTACAGGTCTTATGATAAGAAGTTTCTTTCCTTCTAATCCTTTACACTTAACAGTGGAAACAATATTGCCTATTACTTTTCCGTAATACATATATTAATAATATCAGTTCCTTTTAAAAAATAGTACCCGATAATTTAATGAAATAACCGGGTACTATATTAAAATATTATTTAACGGAATGTTTTATCAAATCATTTATCTGATATCTGCAAATCTTTTTGCTGACTGGAGAGTATTCTTTAACAGCATTGCTATAGTCATGGGGCCTACCCCTCCCGGGACCGGAGTTATAGCGCTTGCCCTAGGTTCGACCTCCTGAAAATCAACATCTCCCACAAGAGTAGCTCCCTTCTTGTCAAAATCATCCTTTCTCCATTCAAGCAGCTTTTCATCAGCCTTGTCAGCTGTTATCCTGTTTATTCCGATATCTATTACAACCGCTCCTTCTTTTACCATATCGCCGCTAATGAGTTTAGGTTTCCCAACTGCCACAACAAGAATATCTGCATTCCTGGTATGATATTTTAAATCTCTGGTCTCAATATGACATACTGTTACAGTAGCCCATTCATTTAAGAGAAGCAGCGCACATGGCTTACCGACAATTTCACTATGACCGACCATTGTGGCATTTTTGCCCTTAATCTTAATTTCTTCTCTTTTCATCATTTCTATTACTCCCGCAGGAGTTGCAGGAACAAAACCCTCTTGCTGTGCAACAAGTTTTCCAATATTTACTGGATGAAAACCATCTACATCTTTATCAGGAGAAATTGCATGTAAAATTTTATCTTTATTGATATGGGAAGGAAGCGGAAGCTGGACCAGCAAGCCGTGGATATCTTCTCTTTTTTGATAAAGGTTTATTTGTTTTAAAACCTGTTCTTCTGTCGCATCTGCAGGCATCCTGGCAGTCTCTGAAAGAAATCCTACTTCTGCACATCCTTTTTCTTTATTTGCAACATATACTCTCGAAGCAGGATCCTCGCCTACAAGGATGACTCCCAGACCTGGCCTTATTCCTTTAACTCTAATAAGTTCTTTTACTTCTTCTTTTATTTCATTTTTAATATCTGAAGAGATTTTAACTCCGCTGATTAATTTAGCCATTTTAAACTCCTAATTTTTTTATCTTATTTAATAAGAATATAAATGTCAGGCCTGTTAAAATAATCCTACTATATTGCCATTTTCATCAATGTCAACATTCGTGCCGGCAGGTGTTTTCGGAAGTCCCGGCATTGTCCTCATTTCTCCCAGAAGAGGATAAAGGAAACCTGCTCCTATTGAAGCTCTGACATCTCTTATTGGAATCCTGAAACCTTTGGGCCTTCCTTTCAGATTAGGGTCATGGCTTAATGAAAGATGTGTTTTTGCCATACAGATAGGCAGCTTGTCAAATCCCTGTTTTGTATAAAGAGCAATCTTTTCTTCTGCTTTCTGAAGATAGTCAACACCATCCGCCCCGTATATCTTCATAGCTATGGTCTCTATTTTCTCTTTAATTGATGCTTCCAGGGAATAAAGGAATTTAAAATCACTTGGTTTGCTGCAGGCACTTACAACTGCTTCCGCAAGCTCTTCACCGCCTGCACTGCCTTTTGCCCACACCTCGCTAACGACACATTCGTCTGCTCCGGCATTTAAAGCAGCTTCTTTAATTGCTTCAATTTCTTCCGGGAAATCAGTTGTAAAGGTGTTTATAGACACAACTGCAGGTATGCCGAATATTTTTATATTCTCTATCATCTTTATAAGATTTTCACACCCCAGTTTTACTGCTTCAACATTTTTAGATTCCATTTTTTCTTTATCAACGCCTTTTCCGGGAATAAACTCAAAACCTCCGCCATGCATTTTTAATGCTCTTACGGTTGCTACTATAACTGCAGCAGAAGGGACAAGACCGCTATATCTGCATTTAATATTCATAAATTTTTCAGCTCCCAGGTCTGCACCGAAACCACTTTCCGTTACTACATAGTCGCCGAGCTTGCTTGCCATCATATCCGCAAGAACGGAATTATTGCCATGTGCAATATTTGCAAAAGGACCTGCATGCACAAAGCAGGGGTTATGCTCTATAGTCTGAAGCAGATTTGGTTTGATTGCGTCTTTTAAAAGAACAGTCATTGCTCCTGCACATTTTAGATCTTCTGCAGTGACTGCCTTGCCGTCATGATCAGTACCAATGACCATTCTTGCAAGTCTTTTCCTTAAATCCTTAAGGCTTGTTGTTAAAGCAAGAATCGCCATTACTTCGGAAGCAACAGTAATATCATAACCTGTTTCTCTGGGCATCCCGTTGGCTTTGCCTCCAAGACCTACTACTATGTTTCTCAGCACTCTATCATTAACATCTACTACTCTGTTGAGCGTTATGCTGAAAGGATCGATATTAAGATTATTTCCATGCATTATATGTGCATCAAGAAAAGCTGCAAGAAGATTGTGCGCAACTCCTACCGCGTGCACATCCCCTGTAAGATGCAGATTAAAGTCTTCCATAGGTAAAACTTGTGAATATCCTCCCCCGGCTGCACCGCCCTTTATTCCAAAAACAGGCCCCAGCGATGGCTGCCTTATACAGGTAACTGCCCTTTTGCCAATCCTGTTTAAGGCCATTCCCAAGCCTATTGTCGTAACAGTTTTTCCTTCCCCCAGAGGTGTAGGTGTAATTGCTGTAACATCTACATATTTTGCATTTGGTTTGTCTTTGAATTTTTCAAGCACTTCAAGCTTCACTTTAGCTTTGTGTCTACCGTACATCTCAAGATCATCTTCTGTGAGACCGATTGATTCTGCAATTTCAATGATTGGCTTGATTTCAGCTGCCTGAGCAATTTCAATATCGCTTTTCAACTGCTCCCCCTTTTATTGATGGGTTTAATAATGACTTATAAGCAAAATGGGGGTTCACCTATAACAGGGAGGACCTGCAATAGGAGGACTCCTATTTTACAAATATTAAAACAAAATTATATAAAAAAAATACTGATTTACAAATTTTT
>JAQVJB010000072.1 GCA_028695395.1 Actinomycetota bacterium
CCTCCATATAAATAAAACAGAAAGTTATTGTATTTTTTATAAATTAATAACTTTATGTCTATTAAATATTTTATATAATTTATAAGCTTTCTTTCATTTTTTTACTTCTGTGATTTTACAAGAGCCTGATCCAGATCGCTGAAAATATCCTCAATGTTTTCAAGTCCGACTGAAAGCCTGATAAAATCAGATGTCACTCCGGTGGAAATTCTTTCTTCCTCACTGAGCTGCTGATGGGTAGTGCTTGCCGGATGAATTGCAAGCGTTTTTGCATCACCGATATTTGCAAGATGAGATACCAGTCTGAGTGAATCTATAAATCTGGCTCCGGCAGCGGCACCGCCTTTTATGCCAAAACCGATTATAGCCCCCGCCCTTCCACCTAGATATTTGTCAACTTTTACTTTCTGCGGATTGTCATCCAGCCCCGGATAATTTACCCAGCTTACATATTTATGTTCCTGAAGATAACCGGCAACAGCAAGTGCGTTTTTACAATGTCTTTCCATCCTAATCGGAAGAGTCTCCAGTCCCTGGAGCATCAAAAATGAATTAAATGGTGATATGCAGGGTCCCAGATCTCTTAAAAGGACAAGTCTTGCTTTTGCTATATATGCAATATTGCCCTGCTGCTTAAAAGCTTTTACAAATTCTAGTCCGTGATAACCAGGTTCAGGAGCTGTTATTAATGGAAAATCTCCCTTTTCCCAGTCAAAATTTCCAGAATCAACTATGACTCCCCCAAGAGAAGTTCCATGCCCTCCAATGAATTTTGTTGCTGAGTAAACAG
Organism: Actinomycetota bacterium; assembly: GCA_028695395.1. GTDB lineage: Bacteria > Actinomycetota > Humimicrobiia > Humimicrobiales > Humimicrobiaceae > Humimicrobium. The sequence continues at coordinate 791 of JAQVJB010000072.1, forward strand.
CAATGTCCACCCCGTGTTCAAATGGTTTGAATATATATGGCGAAACAGTATTATCAAGAATAAAAGGTATCCTGTTTTTTCTGGCAATTTCGGATATTTTTTCGAAATCCGTTACATCAAGTTTGGGATTTCCCATTGATTCCGCATAAATTGCTTTTGTTTTTTTATTTATGGCTTTTTCAAAAGCCCCTATATCCTGTGAATTTACAAATTTTACATTTATCCCCATTCTTGCAAAAGTATTATGGAACAGATTATACGTCCCCCCGTACAGATTGTCGGCAGATACTATCTCATCTCCTGCCTGGGCAATATTAAGTATGGCAATCGTTATTGCTGCCTGACCGCTTGCAACCGCAAGAGCCCCAACCCCTCCGTCTAAAAGAGCCATTCTTTTTTCAAAGACATCCGTGGTGGGGTTCATGAGCCTTGTGTAAATATTTCCTGGTTCAGTCAGGGCAAAAAGGTCTGCTGCATGTTTTGAATCCCTGAAGCTGTATGACGTTGTCTGGTAAATCGGCACTGCTCTTGCTCCGGTTGAAGAATCAGGTTCCTGCCCTCCGTGAAGAGCTATTGTTTCCTCATGAAATTTTTTTTCTTCTTTATTTTTATCAGTCATTATTAAATCCTTTTTTTATTTGTTCATGCTTCCGCTTAAAAATCCTTCAAGATCAAGTGTTACGTATTTATAGCCTGAAGCATAAAATTTAATTAATATATTTTGCCTTAATTCCTCTTTTATTATTCTTTTAAAATCATTTATGTCAGTTTCAATTCTTGCGATATCTCCATGATGCCTTACCCTGATATTGCTCAGGCCATTCTCTCTTAGATAATTTTCAAGACATTCGATTCTTTCAAGTATTTTCCGCTCTATTTTAATACCGTAAGCAATCCTGGTTGCAAGACAGGAAAATGAACTTTTGTTTTCATCGATTAAATTGTATTTTTTTGAAAGCTCTATTATTTCCGGTTTTGTAAGGCTGGCATCTTCCAGAGGACTTATTACCCCCAGTTCCCTGACTGCCTTAAATCCAGGCCTGTAATCATTTTCATCATCAGCATTGGACCCTTCAAGCAAAACTTCTAATCCTTTTTTTTCTGCAATATCTTTTAAATTCTGCATGATTATCTTTTTACAGAAATAGCATCTCTGTTTATCATTTTTTAGAAACTGTAAATTGGACTTCAGGTCAATATTTACTATTTCATGACTGACATTTATTTTTTCTGCGATTTCAGATGCAGCTGACCTTTCGCTTTCCGGGAAAACCATTGACGCAGCAGTAAGTGCAACAACATTTCCCCCGAGCGCATCCCTGGCAGCAAACAAGAGAAGGGTGCTGTCTATGCCACCTGAAAATGCTACAGCTGCAGAGTTATATCTTTTTAGCTCTTCAATTAATCTATTATATTTTTCCTGAAGATTATTGTTTTTTATTTTCATGCCCAAAATATTTTGTCATATTATATATTCAAGTAACCCCGCAGCTTTTTCCTTCTGCATCTTTAATAAATCTTCCAAAGTGATTGAATCCAGAAAGTCAGCAATTCTGCCCCCCAGAAGAGCCCATATGTCATGGCTTGGGCATGTGCTTGATTTATCACAGATTTCTTTTCCCTTAATACATTCAATTACATCCAAGTCTCCCTCAAGAGGCTCGATTATTTCTTTCAGACTTATCTCGGAAGGAGGTTTTGAAAGACTATACCCTCCGTTTGCTCCCCTGCTTGATACAAGTAGTCCTGCTTTTCTTAAAGGTATGACAATCAGGCTTAAATATTTCTCTGAAATTTCTTCATGTCTGGCAATATCTTTAAGAAGCATATATCCTTTTTTAAAATTGCCGGCAAGACTTAACATAAGCCTCAGTCCGTATCTTGACCTTGTTGAAATCCTCATTAAAGATCTGTCCCCCTTATTATTGTTCCCCCTCCGAGAAGTATTCTGCTATCATGCATATCATAAAAAACCACAGACTGCCCCGGTGTTACCGATTCCTGGGGAACAGAAAAATTTACATATATTTTTTTACCAGAATTTATAAAATCTTCAGCGTCATTTCTATCATCAACAAAATTTCCCGGTTCGATATCATTTCCATTGCCATTAATTTCTTTGGTGTTAATATCATTTCCGGTTTTAAAACCATGCATAATGGCAATGCTGCATTCTACTTCTTTATGGTTATATCTTATTTTAGCCAGAGCTCTGTCAGGTATTTCATCTGTAAACCAGTTAAGATTGCCGGCAATAAGTCCTTTTTTTGCAAGATAACTTCTTTCACCAACTACAATCTCATTATTTTCAATATCAATTGACGTTACATAAAGAGGTTTTTCGTGGCTTATCCCGAATCCTTTTCTCTGTCCGATAGTATAAAAAGCAACACCTTTATGTCTGCCTATTATTTTTCCGTTTATATCCAGTATATTCCCCTGCCTGCCAAAATCCCTTCCGAGTCTGTCTTTTATAAATTCATGATAATTCTTGTTTTTTATAAAGCAGATTTCCTGGCTTTCTTTCTTCTCGTGCAGGTCCATGCCAATCTCTTCAGAGATTTTTTTGACTTCATCTTTTTTATATTCTGATAAAGGAAATTTTATAAACGGCAGTTTTTCTTTTCTTATCCTGTAAAGAAAGTATGACTGGTCTTTTATGCTATCTGCTGCCTTGCCGATAAAATAATCTCCGCTTCGGACTATTATCGATGCATAATGGCCTGTTGCAAAATAGTCAAAACCCATAAGTACCGCCTTCTCAATAAGCAGCCCGAATTTAATTAATTTATTGCATTCTATGCAGGGATTCGGTGTCTGACCGCTAATATAAGTATTAACGAAATCTTTTATGACATTTTCTTCAAGCTCTTTTGAGTAATCAAAAATATAGTGTTGTATGCCTAATTTTTCACAAACAGCTCTGGCATCTTTAATGCTATCATCAACATCAGATCTTGCGTCGTCAGTATGGCCGGAAGAATTACTTATACCCAGATTCATGGTTACACCGGCTATGTCAAATCCCTCTTTTAAAAGCAGATATGCAGCAACTGAGCTGTCAACCCCGCCACTCATAGCTAAGAGTATTTTTTCTTTTTTTAACTTCTGCATAAAGGCGACATTTTCCTTAATTTTGTTATTATTTTTTCAAGACTCTTTATAGTAAAATCAATATCTTCTTCTGTTGTGTATTTGCCTATTGAGAACCTGAGCGAGCCGCGGGCAGTTTCAACATCAAGTCCTATTGCTTCAAGAACATGCGAAGGCGCAAAACTTGATGAAGAGCAGGCCGAACCTGAAGATGCTGCTATCCCCTCAAAATCAAGACTTAATAGTATTGCTTCTCCCTCAATAAAGGAAAATGAGAAATTTGCATTATTGGGAAGCCTTTTTGTCCTGTGACCATTGAGTTTTGTATTAGAAATATTATTTAAAACACTGTTTATGAGCTTGTCTCTTAAAAAGACCTGCCTTTTGCTTTCAGTATTAAGTTCTTTTACCGCTATCTCAAGAGCATGAGCCATCCCTGCAATGCCGGGGAGATTCTGGGTTGATGCCCTTAATCCGAATTCCTGGCTTCCACCATGAAGCTGGGGGTCAAGGACTATATTATTCTTTTTGTATAAAAACCCTACTCCCTTGGGACCATAAAATTTATGGGCTGATGCACTTAAAAGATCTACATTTAGCAGTTCTACATCGGTATCAATATGCCCTGTGCTTTGCACTGCATCTGTATGAAATATTATTCCGTACTTCCGGGCAAGCTTTCCTATTTCTCCTATCGGCTGTATGCTGCCTATCTCATTATTTGCATGCATTATGGAAATTAGGATTGTGTCTTTTTTTAATGCTTTTTTTATTTCATCAGGCTCTATAACTCCATTGCTATCTGTTCCTATATATGTGACATCAAACCCGGATGTTTCAAGATACTTGCAGGTCTCATGGACAGCATGATGTTCAATAGCAGATGTAATTATATGATTTCCTTTTTTTCTGTTGGCAAAAGCAGCTCCCTTAACTGCAAGATTGTCACTTTCTGTTCCGCCTGATGTAAAAATTATCTCATCAGGTCGTGCATTTATAATGGAAGCAATCTGTTTTCTTGATTCTTCAAGAGCATTTCCTGCTTCCCTGCCGAAAGAATGCAAGCTAGACGGATTGCCAAATAATTCAAAGGATATTTTATTGATTTTCTCAGAAACTCCAGGGTCTATAGGCGTAGTAGCTGCATAATCTAGATAGATTCTTTTCATTTTACTCCAAAAAATATTCTTTATTAAAATTAATCTGTTTTACAAATCCTGAACTTTGCTTATCGCAGTCAAGTAATTTAGGCTGCGACAATGAGCTTTGATATATAGTAATAAAAAGAAATAAGTTAGTTTATGAAATTATAAATATTCTAATTACTATTATTACTATTAATTTAGTAGTAATTATATGGAATTGGGAAATTTTGTCAAATAAAATATATAACATATAATCTATTTAAGCTTGAGATTTTTTATTTTTCAGATAACCTTAATTATAAATAAATTCAAGCTTGTTAACATTTTCAATCAAACAAAGGGGTTTCTTATATGAAATACTTTGTAAATTTTCTTAAATCATCCTGGGAACTATTTTTAATCATTATTATTATTGTAAGTATTATACTTACAATAAAATTCAGCTTTTTTTTCTTATTGATTCCTGCTCTTGCTATTACAACGGCACTCTTATTTTTAAGAATAAACAGAAGAAACAAAATAATAAAAATCAAATCTGATATTCAGCATAAATGGGGTAGAAAACGCTTAAAAATAAGAGATTTAGATAATATCGAAAAACTTTATGCTGAAGGTTTATTTGAAGATTTCTTAGAAATCTCTGAAAAAGAAAATAAAGATTCTAAAGGAGACGATTTTAAAATAGATAATACAACATGGAATGACCTTGATATGGATCTTGTATTTGAAGAAGCAGATCACACAATGACAATTCCTGGCCAACAATTTCTATATAATTTACTTAGAAATCCTGTTTATAGCAAAGAAATATTAAACAAAAGAAGCAATATTCTAAACTGGTTTTACAATAACAAGAATCTTACACATTCTGTCCAATATTTTCTTTACTTGCTTGGAGCAGAAGAAGGCATGGAATTTTTAACTTTTTTAAAAGAAAATTATAAATCCAATAAAAAAAGATTATTCCTTTACTGGGCACTGGTTTTTATATTGATTCCTGAGATCATATTAATATTTTTCTTTCCTTTGGCAGGTATTGTAGCTCTTATTATATCTTTAATTATAAATTCCATAATTTTTTCAACTAATAAATTAGCATTAACTATAGAATTGCCGATGTTTAAATATATCATTAGATTGATAAATTGCGGAAAGAATATTTTAAATCTGAAGATAGATAATAATAACCTGAATATAATAGAACTAAATGAATCAATCAAAAAGCTAAAAAAAATAAGCCGAAAATTAAACCAGATAAATTTAAATGGTGGTATAAAATCCGAGTTGGAAGTCTTTCTTGATTTTTTTAATCTAATTTTTTTAAGAGAGCCAATACTTTTTTATGAAACAATTGAAACAATAAAAGAATATGAAGCCGAACTAAGAAAGCTGTACTCAATTATCGGCGAAATAGATTCCTATATAGCGATTTCTTCATATAGAAGTAGCTTAAGTTATTATGTAACTCCGAAACTTGAAGATAATGGATCTGAAATAAAAATAGAAGTTAAGGAAATATATCATCCCTTAATTGGAAACCCGGTAACAAATTCAATATTTATTAAAAATATGGGCACCATAATTACAGGTTCAAATGCTTCAGGCAAATCAACTTTTCTAAAAACAATAGGCATAAACGCAATTTTTGCTCAAACCTTTAATATAGTTCTTGCAAAGGATTATAGCAGCAGCTATTTTAAAATTTTTACTTCAATAGGAAGAGTAGATAATATTATTGAGGGAGATAGTTATTTTATGGTAGAGGCAAAATCTTTAAAAAGAATAATTGATTCTTTAAACTCTAAAATTCCTATTCTGTGCATTCTGGACGAAATATTTAGAGGAACTAATACTGCTGAAAGAATAAGCGCAGGAACTGAAGTTTTAAATTACCTTATAGAAAACAATTGCATTACAATTGTTGCTACACACGACCTCGAACTTACAAAGCTTGTAGAAAGCAAATATAAAAATTATCATTTCAGTAGTGAAATAAATGGCAATGATATAGTGTTTGATTATAAATTGCACAAAGGTCCCTGCACAAACAGAAATGCTATCAACATACTGAAATTTTTAGGATATCCTTCAAGAATTCATGAAAAGGCATCCGAAATGGCCAGCAATTATATGAATAAATCAGAAAAAGCCCATCTTATTTTTTTAAAAAATAATGAGTAGTCTAATAGTCTGGCTTACTAATTTGTTAAGTTGTTCTCTTTATTTTCTATATCAACCTATTTCCGCATTCTCCGCAGAATCTGGCGCCGGCCTGGTTCTGGGCTCCGCACTGCGGGCATTTTGCCATAGTCAGCGATGCTCCGCAATTATTACAGAATTTTCCCTGTCCTGCAGGTTTGCCGCAATTTGGGCATAAAGTCTGCTTGCTTTCTATCTCACCGTAAAATACCTGTGTATTCTCTGCTTTTGCCTGTATGTCCTTTACCATCTTCTGGCCTTTGGCTGCAGCAACTTCCACATTTATCCTTGGAGCACAATCAACACACAAACCTTCCTGCTCATTCCAGTCATTATCGCAGACCCACTGCCTGCACTTAGGACATCTGTGAAAATATCCTTTAGCTTCATTCTGCGCAATTTTAAAAGCTTCTTCATGCTCTTTGTGCCACTCAGCTGACATTCCCTCAAATCTCTGGCCTATAATATCTGTTCCTCTTTCAACGTCATAACCTATGCTGTCTTTTCCAAAAAGTGATGCGCCAACTGAAATCGCCTGGCCAAGACCGGAGAAAAATCTTCCTTTCTTATGGCTCTTGGAAGGAATAAAGGATGTTTTAAATCCCTCATTGCAAAGATTGCAGAAAAAAGTGAACTGAAATCCTTCTTCAGTGCTATTATCTTCATAGTTGTCTGTAAATGATTGCATTACCATTGATACCTCCTGCTTTTAAAAACCAATTAAAAATGAACAAAATATTAATAATCAAATATTAAGCGGCTTGCCGCATTTTATGCATTTGTCAGAGACAGGCAACTGTTCTGTCCTGCATTTCGGATTGGGACAGACAACTTTTAATTCTGCTCCACACTTTTCACATACATTGTCAAAAAAAGTCTCCTGCCCGCACTTCGGGCATTTTATCCTAAGGCTCAGCCCGCATGAAGGACAGTTGAACCAGTCTTTTTTTAAAATATCCCTGCATTTCGGACATCTTAAAAATATAGGGTCTGATTTCCCGCACACAGGACAGACATTCGACTCTTTGGGAATAAGTTTGCCACAAAATCTGCAAGGCACATTATATCCTGACATTTAAATTCTCCTTTAATTTTTGCCGGATTTTATCATTTTTTCAATACTCTTCTTCCATCTTTCAAGCCCCGAATGACTTACTCTTCCGATAAACTTGCTTCTTAGTTCTTTAAGGGCAGGAATGTTTTCGATTGCAAATCTGTATCGGATATTTTTCGGATCATATAAGGCATCTTCTGAAAGATAGATAGGCTCCCTCCTGAAATTAATCGCTATCAGGGCTTTATTTATTTTTCTTATCATTTCATTTATTTTTAACTCTGTCTTCCGGGCATTTTGAGAATCATTTTTCAAAGACTCTGTTTCATTTTCATCAAATATCTTAAAAAGATAAGTTGCCATTCCGGTAGCAGAGTTTTCTTCACACTGGTTTTGATCCTGGTCTCTGTCTATATCCTCATCCTGCCCATTTCCAGATTGTTCATTCTCTTTCGATAAAATATCCTGGAATAAATTTTTAACTGCTGAAATATTGTCCTCGCCTGAACTTTCATTATCATTTACGTCTTCCTCAGCTGCCTCCCCGGGACTTTCCTTTTTTAAAGGGACAGCTTCAAGAATCATGCGATTTTTATAATTCCCGGCATCAATGCTTAATACCGGTATTAAAAACCACAGGTAATCATCAGTCAGTTCTCCCATGAGCCCCTGCTTCAGGCCGATAGCTATTTTATCAACAACAGCCAGCGTCTTAAGATATCTATACTCTTCTTTTAAGCCTGATTTATCAATGAGCTTCTCCAGCCCTTCCCAGACTTTTTTGGAGTATTTCTCGATATCCTGTTTCATGGCAGCTTTTCCATCCAGAAACATCCCCGCAATCTTTCTTAGGGAAACAATATCTGCATGAGGATCAATGCTTCTTACAAATTTCTGGGCAAAAAGGTTAAGCTCCTCTATTGCACCAAAAAGACATTTTTTAAAAGAATCAAGCTCATATCCAAACTGATTAAGCCTTACTTTGATATTGTCTTCGCTGACTATTAAAATGCCATAGTCAATTTCAGATATATCACTTACCTCGCAATATGGTATTCTTAGCAATTCATTATATTCAGGATGTATGGCAAGCCCGGTCTTGTAAACTATCACTTCACATTCATCATTTATTGTTTCTGATGAATCAGTATATGAGAACTCGCAGTGCGCTTTTATATCTTTTCTTATAACCTCTTCATTCATAAGCAGGTATTTTGATATCAGCATGTTTCTTGATTTTATGAGTATTCTTAAAAAATCTTCAAAATTATATCCCAGCTCGCTTAATCTGATTTCTCCATTGGGCGATAATCTGATAATTATTTTATAATTGGAAGGTATTATTTTTGAAATGTCTGTGAGCTTAAAAATATATGGCTGTTTCAGCTTCTCAAAGATAATTATTTCTTCTTCACTGACCTCAGCTCTTGCTTCGCCTCTAGCTATTATGTCTATCGGGCTGCTTGAATACTCAAAACTGCATTCTGCAACAATTAAAGTGTTTTTACTGGTTTTTTCTGCCATCTTTTATTTAATTCATATATGTAAAATTAATTTTTACTTATATAATCTCCTGAAGAGCTGCCAAAATCAATAATCAGAAATAATCTATGAACTGAGATTTAATATTATCATATTTTTGCATTATTTCAT
>JAQVJB010000073.1:0-3441 GCA_028695395.1 Actinomycetota bacterium
TATCCTCATACAAAAGAAACAAAGTTTTTATTTCAGGGTAAAAGTTCAAAGATGCATCAATACAGATACTACCGGTAGTTTTATCATAATCTTTACAAATTATTTCAACTTCCCTTATCTGCTTTATAATTTCTTCATTAGCTTTACTTAAAATTTTAATAGTCAATCTATTTTCCTTAAAAATATATTTTTTAAAATCGCTTATATTATAATATCTTATATTAGACCTCTTAATTGATGTAAAAATCAATGACCAGAATATCCAGGCTTTTTTACAAAATATTTAGATATTTTTTAGAATATTTTATCATTTTAGCGATTACAGTCTTTTACAGCCCTGAATGAAAGCGAGCCATATTTATCATTAACCCTTCTTGTAAAAACTCCTCCATCATACACAATTATGTAAGCGCTACCTGCATCTGCCTTGGTATCAGTCCAGTAGTAAATGATCTTTGAATTGGGATCCCATAGAGGAGTTTCCTTATCAGGAGTAATTTCATAACTGGCCTCTTTTTTCTCAGCATCCCATATTCCTCCTGCATTTTCTCCACGGCGCATTTGAAGAAAAACAGATTCAGAAACTGTGGGAAGTCTCCATATACCGACTTCATAATCCATTAACTCTGTGCCTTCGCTGTTCAGATGAAGGCATATTTCTTGTGCTTCATTATAACTGATTCCTTTATCCGGCCAGCCGGGGCCTCTTGGTGCCAAGAGAAGACAAATATTTTCATTTTCAACTTTGCGTATTCCATAATTTTTGTCGTCTATTCTCTGAGATACTCTTATCATCCCAAAAATACTGGTAGCTAATAGAATCATAACAGGAATGGATATAACAATTGAATAAGCAGCTTTTTTGGGTCCGGCTTTTCCGAAGAAGAATAGTAATCCGATACCTATTAAAGGGAAAAGAATCATAATCCACAATACAGTAAAATGTGCACCAAAGAAAAAAATACCTGCAGCTATTCCGATGGCAATGCATAAAAAAAGTGCTGCTTTGGGAAATCTTATCCCTATAATACCAATAATTATAAAAACCATCGGAAACAGCCAGTACTGGACAATCATCATAAAGATGTTTTCCCATAGATTTTTGCTGTACCATCCTTCGTGAAAATTCTCTATTCCTCCCCAATATGCCCAGAGGGAGGCAATTATAGTTACAATGGATACTGCTATCCATCCAAGAATTAGTTCTCTTTTGTTTTTAACCATAGATTTTTAAGATATTTTTTTTAAAATTTTTTTGGCCTTTGGAAACGTATAATTTAGCCCCAATCCATAGGTACATTTAATTTGGTACCTCTAGCTTTTTCTTAAAATATATAGTATCCACTATCGATTTATACATTTTTACTTTCTGAATTTATTAACATTAGCCAGCATATCTAATCATTGCATTAATTAAATTTATAAGCAGATTCAGCAAAACCAGCTTATTATAAATGACATAAAATAGATAGCACAATTGACTTCAATCACAAAAATATTATACAGATACTGAATATATTGATAGAATCTTTTATTATAAACATAACTGCTAAAAACAAAAATATAAGGAAGAAATTTGCTGGCTATTGAAGTAAGAAATCTTATAAAAAAATATGGGAACATAACAGTTCTGGATGATATCGACCTGAATATATATGAAGGTGAATTCTACTGTCTTATGGGGCCAAACGGTTCAGGAAAAACAACTCTTTCCTCTATCATTGCCTCCGTAAAGCAACCTACAAGCGGAGAAATCAAGATATTTGGCAAAAATACTGAGCAATCCAAACAACTCATAGGATACATCCCCCAGGAGAATTTCTCTGATCCCAATCTTACCGGACTTGAAAATATTAATTATTTTGCCAGAATGCTTGGATATTCAAAAAAAGATGCAAAGGAAAAAGGGCTGGAATTATTGAAAAAGGTCGGTCTTTTTGAAGAAAGAAATAAAAGAGTCTCCAGATACTCAGGCGGGATGAGAAAAAAACTGGAGCTTTCTACTATACTTTTTCCGCATATAAAGATATTTATTCTTGATGAACCCACAACAGGATTGGACCCTTCAGCCAGAAGGAATTTTTTCGGCCTTATAGATGAGCTGAAAGATAAATCAACAACAGTTTTACTTATAAGCCATATAGGCTCAGATGCCGAACTTGCGACAAGGGTGGGTCTTATGGATGAAGGGAAAATAATAGCAGCTGGCTCACCGGATGAACTTAAAAATAAAAGCGGTCTTAAAAATATGATAAATATAGAATTATCTGTAAAAAATGAAAAAGTAAAAAATATTTTAAGCAGTTTTAACAAAGCTGAGAAATTACTGGAAACAGATGAAGGCTATAAAATATGTTCTGACGAGACATCAGAAGTAATTCCTGAAATCGTAAGGACTGTGGAAAACAATGGATATAAAGTACTGCAGATAGGTTCTGTAATACCGTCGCTTGAAGATGTCTTTTTCAGACTGACTGGTAAGAAGGTAAGAGAAACAGATGGAATACTAAAGGATGCAAAAAAGTGAATCAGATATCTGCAACATACATAAAAGGAATAAAAGATAACTTTATGAGCAAACCTGCACTTTTCTGGGTAATAGCATGGCCTGCTATATGGCTGCTTCTTGCGGTATTTGTTTTTCTGAGAGGAGTGCCTGCTGAATTTGCTGCACTTGCTAAAGGACAGAGCACTATTTCAATGATAACCTTTTCAATAATGATTTGCGGAATGACCAATCTTCCTGCAAATATCTCTGAGGATAGACAGCGGGGACTTTACCAGAAGTTAAAAACAATGCCCGTGCAGCCATGGAAAGAGGCAATCGGCAAAATACTGGCAGTCCTTACATTCGGCATGGTAAGCACGGCAATAATAATAATTGCTGGCTTGCTTCTTGGAGCCAGATTCAATATTACACTTACCGGACTTTTAAAATCTTTGGGATTTTTACTGCTTGGAACTATTGCATCTGCAGGTGTGGGCCTGATTGTGGGTTCCCTGATAAAAAGCGTTCAGGGTTCAATAATGACAGGTGTCGGAATAGCAGTTGTAACATCAGCAATTTCAGGAGTCTTTTTTCAGTATTCAATGCTGCCTCCGGTACTTCAGAAGTTTGCCCAGATATGGCCAATGTCTTCTGCGAATTCAACAATAATCACCTATCTTATAGGAGATATCGGCTATAATCCGCTTTCCGTCTTAAATCTGACCCTGACTATTGCAATATCTCTGCTCTTTTTTATTGCAGGAATTCTACTGTACACATTTTACTTCTGGAAGCTTGGGGAAGCATAATCTGGCTCTGCATTTACTGCTCATCTGCTTTCCTCCAAAAGCGCTATTACCTTAATTTACAATAAATTTTTATAGGCTGTTATAATTTAATATACTATCTTATTCATTCTTTTTAATTAAAATTATCTTTGTTATTTTAAGAAA
>JAQVJB010000073.1:3541-9681 GCA_028695395.1 Actinomycetota bacterium
TTAAGAAAGGAGCAGTTTCTATTAACTGATAATAAGACTATGATTAATTTTAAACACCTTTAACAATCCTGACCTTATTTTCAGAAATTTCTCTTTTTAATTGCTCATAGCTCAAAAGAATATTCTTGGCGCCCTTATGTTGCAGTACTGAGTGTGAGTTGGCTATAGCAAGTCTTATAGCGTGGACAAATTCACCTGTTTTAATAATTCCTGCCAAAAAAGATGAGGCAAAACTATCTCCTGCCCCGGTTGTTTCAATAATTGGAATATCCAGGGGATAGATAGTGTAAAAATTGGAATTTTCATCCACACCATAAGCGGGATTAGAGCCATCGGTAATAATTACTATTTTAGGACCCAGAGCTTTCAGTGTTTGCAGCTTCTCTTTCGTATTCATGTCGGTCTTAATTAAAAGATGCATGGCTTCCTCAGCATTTAAAACCAGGATATCCAGGTTTTCAAGTATTTTTTTTAAAAAATCTCTGCCTTTTTCACAAAGATAATTATTGGGATTAAAAGAAGTTTTTATGCCTTTTTTTGCAGCAAATCCTGCAATCTCTTCCATTGTTTTAAATGAATCCTGCATCATCGCTGAAAAATGGAACCATTTTGTCTTAAATTTTTTAAAATCAAGTTCTTCTGCTTTCAGGCTATCATTAGCACCCCTGTATGTAAGTATTGTTCTTTGACGTTCAATGCTGTCCAGGACTACAGAATAACCTGTTTGCTCGTCTTTGCTTAAGACACCAAGAAAATCTATTTTTTCCTTCTTTAACTCATCAAGGTTAATGTTTCCGTTTAAATCTTCTCCAACCTTTCCGATATACCCAGTTTTTAAGCCAATTCTTGAAAGGCTGGCTGCTGAATTAGTTCCTCCCCCACCTGTATAGAATCCAAGCTCGTTTATTTTTAGTTTTGTTCCCAAAGGATAACAAATAAAATTTGATTGGGAAGTTAAGGTTTTCGTAGTTATTGATTCTACCCTGTCCGTATATACAAAGGCATCTATGGTGTTTGAACCAACAGTAATTACATCGTATTCTTGATAATTCATTGTTCTTTATCCTTTATAAAATTTTTATATAAGGCATTTTTTATGACCTTAAAAATCAAGGCAAGGTCAGATTGTATATTCTTCCATCAAAAGCAGTAAAATATAGTTCCTGGTTTTCATCTGTGCCAAACGAACTGATGTTTGCATCAGTTTTAGCAAGAGTGAAATTACTGACTGCCTGTCCTTCTGTGTAAACAAGTCCCCATATATGTCCTGTTATAAAATCAGCATAGATATACACACCTTTAAGCAGGTCAAGTGCTTCTCCGTTATAGACATATCCTCCGGTAATAGATTCGCCTAAAGGATGCTGGTATTCATATACAGGAAGTTCAAGGCCTTCCGGATTACATCCTTCAGGAGGGTCATAGCAGTAGCTGCCTTCCATAATATTCCAGCCATAGTTTTTACCTTTTTGTATGATATCTATCTCTTCTGTCTTGTTCTGGCCAACATCTGCTGCCCATAGCGTACCTGTTATAGAATCAAAACTGAACTTCCAGGGATTTCGAAGGCCATATGCATATATTTCCTCACGATAACCCTCCCTATTTCCTTTAAAAGGATTATCCCGGGGAATAGAATAATTCAGTCCAGATTCTTTGTTGTCAATATCAATGCGAAGTATTTTGCCTAAAAGCGTACCCAGGTTCTGGCTATTTTTATCAGGGTCTCCTGCCCCACCTCCATCACCTGTAGCAATATATAAATATCTGTCAACAGGACTGAATGCAAGTTTTCCACCATTATGATTTGCATAAGGCTGTGCAAAAGTAATTATTATTTCCTCACTATCCGGCTCTGCTTCATCCGGATTGTCCGCAGAAACTAAGAACCTGGAAACTATAGTACTGTTTTCAGTTGTATAATTTACGAAAAACTGCCCATTTTCTTTAAAGTCCGGATGAAATGCTAGTCCAAGAAGGCCTTTTTCATTTCCGTTATCATCAACTCTTTCTTTTAAATCAAGAAATACATCTGCTTTATTTGCGTCCTTACCGGTGATTACAAGTATCCTGCCAGCCTGTTCGACTATGAATATACGTCCTGAGCCATCCCCTGCATTTTGAAATTCAAGCGGACGGGCAAAAGAAATACTTGGAAATACATTATTTACAATAAAGCTATTCTCCAAATCCTCTAAATTTTTTAGATCAATTTCATTTTCTTTAATTGTCTCTTCAGGTTCAGGAGTTATAATTTTTTTTGTCGTAGAAGTTATTGACTCCTTATCAAACAATATTTCTTCCGAAGTATTGCTTTCACTAATAATTGGTTTTTCCTGAACGCTTATGCATGATATTAAAAACAAGCAGGCCAAAATTAATAATGAAAGAAAAAAATATTTCTTTTGCATTCACTTAACTCCTTGCAATTTTACAACCTGTACTTTATTTTCTTATCTCTTAACTCCGACTTCTTTTTCTTTTTCCTTAAATCCTCCTACTGTTCAAACGCAGGGCCGCTATCATCTGCATTATTGTTATACCCTCTTTTTTCCCAGAAACCTTTAAAATCTGTATCTGATGAAAGCTCAATGCGGGTCACCCATTTAGCCCACTTGTAGCCAAATTTGCTTTTTGCTACCACCTGGACAGGAAACCCTCTGTCTTCAGGAAGTATAACGTCGTTTAACCTAAGAGCGAGCAGTATGTCATTTTCTATAATATAATTTACATCAAGAGAAGTATATCCTTCAGGAGCATCGGCTGTATAAAATATTGCGATTTTAGCCTCTGGTTTTACTCCGGCATCTGCTAATATCGAGCTTAACTTTGGACCTGTCCATTTGGCTGTAAAACTCCATCCTTCTACACAATTTAGATCCATAAGATATGATTCCTGAGGATATGCGGCAAGTCCGTCATAAGTTATGGCAAGCGGCTTTTCCACTAATCCATCTATAGTAAGTATATAACTGTCTCTATCTATTGCCTGCGTCCCGGCAAGAGCGTTATTTCCCTGTTCGGCTATGGGCGTAAGCTTTACACCCTGAAATACTGCTGCTTCTGCACCCTGTTCCTGTGGCGGTACAACCGGTATATCTCCACATGCAAACAGAAAAGAAGTTATGATAATAATTAAAACTGATAAAAATAATAATTTAAGTTGTTTCATATAATCCACCTGCCAAAATATGCATGATATTTGTTTTTTTGAAAAAGATTATATTTTTTTATAACAATATGGATACCAGAATTATTTTAAAAACTTATTCTTTTATGATTCTTATAAAACGGGAATTAATAGCTACTATTATCGTACTTACAGACATTAAAGCTGCACCAATTGCAGGACTTAACAGAATGCCAAGCGGATAAAGAATTCCCGCAGCAAGCGGGATTGCAATAACATTATAGCCTGTTGCCCATATAAGATTCTGTAGCATTTTTCTATATGTTGCCCTTGAAAGCCCTAGTATTGATACAACATCCAGAGGATTACTCTTTACAAGGATTATGTCTGCAGTCTCAATTGCAACATCAGTCCCTGCACCGATTGCTATGCCTACATCTGCCTGAGCAAGAGCGGGAGCATCATTTATCCCATCTCCAGTCATAGCCACAATATATCCCTTATTCTGGACTTCTTTTATTTTGTTTGATTTATCTTCAGGAAGGACTTCCGCAAAATACTGCTTTATCCCTATCTGGCCTGCAACCCATTTAGCCGTCTGCTGGTTATCCCCGGTCAGCATCATGGGTTCAATTCCCATTTTATTCAATCTGCTTATTGCTTCCTTTGATTCCTTCCTTATTATATCTGCAAGAGCTATTGCTCCTTCAAGTTTGTCGTCTATTAAAATAAATACTACTGTCTTTCCCTGCCCGGAAAGTTCTTTGAACTTTTTTTCAATATCTGAAGTAAGTTCAATATTATACTCTTTTAAATAACCCGGACTTACAATTTTAACAGCTTTGCCATTTACTGTCGCTTCTGCCCCCCTGCCTGTAATTGCTTTAAAATTACTGACTTCAAATCTTTCTACAGTGGATTTTGCAATTGCCTTTGCGATTGGATGTTCAGATTTTTCTTCCAAAGAAGCCGTGTAAGTCTTTAATTCCTCTTCACTAAAATCTCTTGATAAAACAATAATATCGGTTATGCCGAATTCTCCTTTTGTAAGTGTCCCGGTTTTGTCAAAAACTATTGCATTTATATTCCTTGCTTTTTCAAAGGCGGCCCTGTCTCTTATTAAAAGTCCATTTTTTGCAGACAATGTCGTTGATACGGCTACAACAAGTGGCACTGCAAGACCAAGGGCATGCGGGCAGGTAATGACCATGACAGTCACTGTCCTTTCCAATGCAAAAACAAACTCACTTTTTATTAAAAGCCACCAAATAATCAAAGTAATCATACCAACTGTAATTGCTATAATTGTCAGCCAGAATGCTGCGCGGCTGGCAATATCCTGGGTTCGGGATTTACTTGCCTGAGCTTCCTTTACAAGTTTTATGACTCCTGAAATAAAAGAATCTTCACCTGTTTTTTTTACCTGGACAGTTACGGATCCTTCCCCGTTTACCGCTCCTCCCATCGCTTCGCTTCCTACCTCTTTTAAAACAGGTTTTGACTCTCCAGTAAGCATTGACTCATTTGCTGAAGTTGTACCTTCAATTATTACGCCGTCAACTGGAAATTTTTCTCCTGGCCTGACAAGCACTTCATCTTCTAATCTGATTTCTTCTAGCGAGACATCCTGGATAGAACCGTCTGAAAGTATTTTATGAGCTGTATCAGGCATAAGCTTTGCAAGTGTTTCCAGTGCGCGCGATGCTCCAAGAACAGATCTCATTTCTATCCAGTGGCCAAGAAGCATAACATCAATAAGGGTAACGATTTCCCAGAAAAATATTTCGCCTTTTAAACCAAATACAATTGATAAGCTGTAGATATACCCTATTGTTATTGCAAGCCCTATAAGTGTCATCATTGCAGGCTGCTTACTCTTTATTTCTTTGAAGGCACCTGCAAGGAAAGGCCAGCCTCCATAGAAAAAGACGAAGCTTGAGATTGCAAAAAGAACATAAATATCACCAGTAAAACTAAATGTATCTTCAATTCTTAACACTCCCTGGATTAACGGGGATAAGAGTAAAACAGGAATAGTCAGGATTATAGAAATAATAAACCTTTTTTTAAAATCTAAAACCATATTTCCATGACTATTATGGTTATCATGTTTCTCCTTATGTTGTGTAGGTTTATGTTTGCCTGAAACCTTATGGTTTTGCTCTACTGGTGTTTTATGCTTAAGATGATTCTCATGTTCTTGAAAATTATTCTTATTCATATTCATTTTTTAAATTAAAATATCAATATCCCTTATTATACCAGATACTTATGTGATTTATTTTTTCGCTCTGGGTCCAGATAATATTTTCAGCCATTTTTTTATTTTTATTTTTCAGACTGATTAGATGGCCATATCGTTTTTTATATTTTCTAATGAAAATTTATTATTTAATTTAGTATCTTATTTATTTTGTTTTTATTACAATATGTCTTTATTCCCTTGATTAAATAAAGTTTATAATTTAATTCCCCAAAAGGAGTTCTTGAAAATGGTAAACAGGAGTTACGAGATATATCCCTATCGTTGGACCATACTGATATTATTCATGCTGATAAATATATCGATACAGATAATGTGGATATGTTTTGCTCCGATAACAGGGCCTGCTGCAGAATTTTATGGTGTATCAGATCTAAATATCGGGCTGCTTGCAATGATTTTTATGATTATCTATATACCATTATCTATCCCTGTATCATGGATGGTAGATACAATGGGATATCGAAAATCAGTTAGCATCGGTGCAGGAATCATGGCTATTGCCGGTCTTTTCCGGGGTTTTATTGGTACAAGCTATACAGCTGTTTTAATCACAACTATAGCCCTAGCTGTTTCCCAGCCGTTTATGATGAATTCAATAAGCACAGTAGCTGCCAAATGGTTCCCTATTGAAGAGCGCGCAACAGCTTCAGGACTTGCTCTTGTCGCAAATTTTATGGGTATAGCTATTGGACAGGTCCTGTCCCCTGTCTTGTTTCTTCGTTTCGGAATTATTAATATGTTACT
>JAQVJB010000074.1 GCA_028695395.1 Actinomycetota bacterium
ATCGGAGGTAATAACCGGTACTTTTGAAGACATTGCCTCCAGAACCGGAAGCCCGAATCCTTCATAAAGAGAAGGATATAGAAACAATCTCGCTCCGCTATAAACCGATGGAAGGTCTCTTTCATCCACAAAACCAAGAAATTTCACTCTTTTTTCTACATTATTTTTTCTGACCAGCTCATATATCTTCTCATTTTTCCATCCCGCACCGCCTGCACAGACAAGATACAGATTACTGTATTTCTCCTGTTTTATCATTTCTGAAAAAACATTGATTATTCTTTCGAAATTTTTCCTGGGCTCTATGGAGGAAACACATAAAAGATAATCAAGACCGTTTATTTTATATTTTTCCAAAACTTTTTGCCTGTTTTCCTCTATTACCGGGTCGCTGAATATATGGCCGACACCAAGATAAACTACATCTATCTGCTCTTCAGGAACATGGAAAAACTTTATCAGGTCAAGTTTCGTCTGTTCACTGTCACAAATAACCGCAGAAGGTCTGGAATTTACATACATCAGATTCTGCATGAGCAGCCTTTTATTTTCTTCAGTATGCAAATCTGGAAACAAGAGAAAGCTTAAGTCATGAATCGTTACAACAAGTTTTGCATTTAAAAGCTCAGGGACAACATAAGCAGTCGAGTGTATGATATCAGGATTTCCTAAAATAGCTTCATGTTTTTCTATGCTGGATTTCTGCCACAGTTTTTTAAGTTTTCTCGTCCTCCACTGCAGCGCATTTATACTAAAATTAGTATAAATATTAGGGCTTCTGTAATAATTAGCAAATATCCCTGCTTCCTTTTTGCTGTTCCATCCATCCGGGAAACAATCATAGAAAAATGTATAGCCCAGATATTCATTATCAGAGTCAATCTTTAATAAAAAATTCAGCAGGTTTGCAGCATAAATGCCTACTCCGCCTGACTTATCGATATATCTTGAAATGTCTATTCCTATTTTCATAATTTAAGGTTCTCAATCAATTTTATAAAATTCTTCAGCCGTTTTTCCCATAAGTAATTATTTAATGCTTTCCTTAATCCTTCTTCCCCCAGTTTGCCTGAAAGTTCTTTGTCGTTTATCAGCTTGTAAATATATCCTGCAATCATCTCATAATTCCCAAACGGTACCAAAAATCCGTTTATCCCTTCATCTATAACCTCCATTACTCCGCTGCAGTAAGCAGCTATCACCGGTTTTTTATGAAGCCAGGCTTCAAGATAGACAAGTCCGAAAGAATCAGATTTTGAAGGCATAACAAATACGTCGCAGCCGTCAATAGCATCATTTTTGTCCTGTTCACTGGCATAATTCAAAATTATGGTATTCTCAAAAACTTCAGGCTTCTGCCTTATCAGATAATCCTCAAATTCCTTAAGTATCTGTCCGATAAGCACGAGCTTTATTTTTACTCCCCTGCGCCACAAAACCTTAAGAGCCTCAACAGCATGATGGGAACCTTTATCGTGCGTCTGGGTTGATATCTGGAGGACATAAGGGCATTTTATATTATATTTCTTCCTGAACCTTTTCCCGTTTCCGCTGAGAGTTTCGTCATTTTCTTCAATCCCTATTCCGCTGACTTTTATTTTTGTTCCGCTTATTCCAAGCGAAATAAGCTTTTCTCTCTCATCCTCGGTAATAGTCAGGATATAATCGCTCTTTTCAAGAAGATACTTGGATTTTTCATTTAGGAAAAGTTCGTAATTTTCTTCATCATTTGGCTGTCCGAAATGAACAAGCGGACATAATATAAAAGGAATGTGTTTTACCCTTGCGTAAAACAGCGCCGGATATATAAGGTAGTAATGAGGGAAAACTCCGGAAATTATAAAATCAAATTTTTTCGGCATGAATAGAGCATTTAAAAACATATATAGATAATAGCCTGGTAAAAATATATAAGGCTTTCCTATAAGAAACTTCAGGGTTTTAGACGGAAATCTTTCAAGAAATGTAAGAAAGGCATTTTTCCTGGGAAGATGGGCTACTTTAAATCTTTTTATCTTAATATTCTTTCCGATTTTTGCTGAAGTTTCTTTTATATATTTTTTTTCGGGAAAATAAAAATAATCATTGTCCCAGACATTTGTTGTAAAAACATTCACCCTGCAGCCCTTATCATCAAGAACCTGTGACCATTTGAGAAACTGTTTTTCCGAGCCTCCAAGAAAAGGCCAGAAACGGTGAAGCACTAAAAGGCATCTTTTGCCTGCCACATTTAGAAGCTCGTCCGGACCTGCCTTCCAGGTTTTGTCTTCTTCCTTTATTTCTTCGATATCATTATTTATTTTTTCCATATTTTCTTTATTTAAATTTAAAGATAAAAGAAATATTAATATTCATTTATTTTTTCAAGCATTGAGAATTCTCTTCTTAAATATTGGGAATCATCACTTAAAACCGATATCTCTATTACAAATAATTCTTTAAAGCCAGCTATATATTTTGAAAATGCCTTATTATCCATCCTTGAAACCTCGCCGCCAAGGAGTGCTTCGTTCATTTCAGAATTATGCTTATTGCTTTTTTTTAGGAAATCCCTGGAAAAAGATAATTTGATCATAAGCTGGTTTTTGTCTTTAAGTAAATCATCCGGGATTTCGAAAACTGTCGTATTCATTCTTTCATTAAGCTTAATCTCAAAAATCTTTCCTTCTATGTCGATAAAAAGTTCGTCCTGTTTCCTGTCATATAAGAAATACTGAAACTGGAAATAGTACTTGTGATTTTCGCCCCTGTAGGGACTTGTAAGAACCAGGTCGGCATAATTAAAGAAGAATCTTCCTCTTGGATAACCTTTTGTAACCAGGCTCTTCCATCCCTTTTTAAGACCTTCGTCATTTATCCCCATTATCACCCTGTTTGTAAGACTGCCAAATTTTTCATACCTGTTCCAGAGGATATCCAGGTACTGCATGGGTATCTGTTTCCTGCCTGAATCAGTAGTTGCCGTGCTTACCATCCCCCACATCTTCATTGCTTTTGAAGGTCTAAGCATTTTCTTATTATCCTTTTTTATAATCCTGCGCCCTATTATGGCAGGCATCTTTGCAAGAAAAATAAGATATATGTAGAATTCCCTCCAGAAATTTACAATATCATATCTTGCCAGCAGATCTTTCATTATAAACCCGACTTCATAATCAGAGATTTTCGGGATGATTTTCTTAAGAAAACCCAGAGGATAATTTTTCAGGATAAATATAAACCTGGCTCTTTTAAGATAGAAATGTTTCTTTAAAGACAAAATCCCGCTTGATGAAGAGAATTTATGATATACAAGAGCATCGCTTACATAATCTACAGTATAATCCGAATATTTCCAGACCTTGAAGCAAAAATCAATATCTTCGTAATACATAAAATACCTGCTGTCAAAAAACCCGCAGGATAAAAAAACATCTTTTTTAATAAGCATGGCGCCGCCGGAAACAGCAAGAGCCTCTCCGCTTTTCCTTTTAACTTCTGAATCTATTTCAAAGAAATCCCTGTCCCAGCCGCTGCCGAAATAGTTGACCAGGCTGCCGGTGCTGTTTATGTATTTGGGCCAGTAGTAGATAAGCATCTTCCCGCCCATGACTCCGCAATCAGGTTTGCTTTCACCATGCTTTACTAAATTCTCAGTCCATTTTTCATCGAGCCGCAAATCATTGTTTAATATCCCGAAATACTGTATGTCAGGGTATTTATTAATTCCGTATCTGACTGCCCTGTTAATCGCATCTCCATAGCCCTTGTTAAACATATTCTGCAGTATATCGACATCGGCATAATTATTTCTTACATACTGAACGCTGCCGTCTTTTGAATTATTATCAGCAACAAGCACCTTCATGTTCGTATAGGATTGGGCCTGTATAGAATCAAGACATTCGCCAAGAAAATTTATGCCATTGTAATTTATGATTATTAATAAAACTTTCGGGTTCAAGAAGAAACCTTTCAGACACAAGTAAAGATATTAAAAGTTAATTGCTTCTATGTATGGACATGTTCGTATTAAGGTCAGCAATACCTTCAGCCTTATTATGCTTTATTACATTTAAAGTAAGCATATTATTGACCCAGTCACAGTATGTCCTGAAATCCTTATAGCCGACAGAAGGCGAGACATAATACACTCCTCCCATAAGCACTATTTTATTTTTGAAGACAACTTTTATCTTATCTCCCTGTTTCAGGACTCCGACTGTTATATTATTTAATCTATTATTAGTACCATATACCGTATTGCCTTTGAAATCCACTATTCTTATTCCGAAGATAGGGTCTTCCACTTCAGCTTTGAATACAGCATCAAATTCAATGCTTATCTCATCGCCATATTTGCAATAATCTATCTGCTGTCCTTTACTGTCAAGAAGCCTTATATCCGTTATTTCAGCATCACCGGAACCAAACCTGTTGATTATATTGCTTCCCAGGTTGGTAGCAGCAAGCCTGTCTATATCCTCGCCGGATATTACTTTCTGATTATTTTCAATGATTGTCTGGAATATTTTTTTCCGCTCGTCCTTCTGCTGTTCGTGCGCTCTTTCCATTTCGATATTTTCAACAAATTCCCTGTATGAGCTGACAACAGCGACAGGCCCGCCTATTTGTTCTATCTTGCCGTTCTTTAAAAATATTACCCTGTTGCACAAATCCTGAATGGTTCCCAGATCATGAGAAACTATTATTATGGTTTTCCCCTGCTTTATAAAATCATATATGACTTTATAGCATTTGGCCTGGAAAGACTGGTCGCCGACTGCAAGAACTTCATCAACCAGGAGGATATCGGGATTTACATTTATTGCCACAGAAAATCCAAGACGCATATACATTCCGGAGGAATAATTTTTAACGGGCATATCTATAAATTTTTCAAGCTCTGAAAATGCTACTATCTCACTGAATTTTTTTTCAACATCTCTTCTTTTCATCCCCAGTATTGCAGCATTTATAAATATATTCTCCCTGCCGGTAAGGTCGGGGTGGAATCCTGCCCCAAGCTCAAGGAGTGCAGAGATTGTACCGTTTACAAGGACCTCCCCCTTGTTCGGCCTGAGTATCCTGGAAATAAGCTTGAGCATAGTGCTTTTGCCGGAACCGTTGGGGCCTATGATGCCAAGTGTCTCACCGCGTTTGACGTCAAATGAAACATCGTCAAGCGCAAGGAATTCAATGAATTTTGTCCTGCGCAAATGGATGATTGTTTCTTTCAGGCTTGGATTTTTCTCATAATGTATCCTGTATCTTTTTGTCACATTTCTTACAGATACGGCATAATCGTTTACATCCCTTAATTGCCCAGAACTGTTAGTAATAGGATTCTCTTTGCGCTCTTTAAGATCTTTTATATTTTCTTCTGTCATATATTAAAATTTTTCCTTTAATTATTTTAAATTTCTTTTACTATATTGAACAAACTTAAATTTTTTAAACTGGAGCTTTTCAAATATATAGCCAGCCCCTCGCTTTGACTGCAAACTATATCTCTTCGGCAAACCTTGGCTCAAGTCTTTTAAAAATAAAATAACCCAGCATGAAAATTATTGCCACTACAGCAAGAGTTATGACTATGACTTTCCAGTCCGGCCACATAAGATTTTCAGGATATTTTACATTATAAAACATATTCCTGAACATGGATGTTATGGTAGTCATCGGGTTATATCTCAGTATAGCCTGGAATCTTTCAGGAACCATATTTATGGGATAAATTATAGGAGTCCCGAAAAACCATATCATTATCAGTATGTTTATAAGATGCGATAAATCCCTGAAAAAAACATTTAAGGCTGAAACCAGCAATGTAAGACCGGCAACAAGAAAAAATTCCACAATTATCAGGACCGGCAGCCAGTATAGATAAATATAAAAATCATAACCCAAAAATATTAAGACTATTACAAGCGCTGTCATTTCCAGAATAAAATTAAAAAGATTTGCAAATACAACTGACAATGGAATTATTTCCCTGGGAAAATATATCTTATTTACAAGATTGCTGTTCGCAACAATGCAGTTTGCGCCATAGCTTACAGAGTTTGCAAGAAAGTTCCACGAGAGAAGCGCGCTTATAAGAAAGACAGCATAATCCTTTATTCCAAGTCTCATCACAAAGGAAAAAACAAAAGTATATACCAGCATCGTAAGAAGCGGGTTTATCAGCGACCAGAAAAATCCAAGAAAAGAACCTCTGTATTTTACTTTTAATTCTTTCTTCGTAAGGCTGTATATCAGCTCATGATAAGAAAATAGATTTCTTACATTTGCCAGGGTGCTTGATTTAATAATAGTCTCCTTATTAATTTAACTTAAAGTATAGTATTTTAACATTTTTTGAAAAATAAAAAACTTAAATATGCAAAATCCGGGCTGATTAATAGTTTTTAAAATCTGAATTATTATACCATTATTTGGGCTATTATCTAAACTAAAAAAGATAAACAAAAGAGAGGGCTTTTTTAGGTATTACTTGAATATTTGTAATACTTTATATATAGTATTACCATATTAAAAATATTACTGTCTGAGGAGATAATAAATTGTCAAGAATCACAAAAAAAGGGCAGGTTACTATTCCCAAAGAAATAAGGGACAGGTTCGATATAAAAGCAAATGATATAGGTGAATTTACGGTTAAAGAAAAAGTTATTATATTCACTGTAAAAAAAGGAACCATACTGGATGCCCATAAAATAAAGACTGACAGGAAAATAGATTTTGAAAAAATAAGGGAATCTATGAAGGAAGATATTGCTGCAGAAGTGACCGAGGATTTGTAAAATGATTTTTATAGATACAAACATTTTTATAAGATTCTTTGTCAGTGATGGTTCGGAAGAATATGAAAAAGTTGAAAGATTTTTTAATAAAGTAGTAGCTGGCAATACAAAATATATGACAAATATGATGGTGATAGCCGAAATCGTATGGGTTCTTGGTAAATATTACAAGATGGAAAAAAATCATGTCTGTGAAAATATCAGGCTGATACTAGACACTCCTAATATCACAATAAAAGAAAAACAAATACTATACGATACAATAGAGATATATGATAAGAAGAATATTGATTTTATTGATGCATATAATTATGCCTTTGCGCTTAAAAACAGCTCTTCCGGAATAATTTCTTATGGCAGGCATTTTGACAAATTGGATATGATAAAAAGAACAGAGCCCTGAGTTATATTGTCAAAGCTCTATTCTTTTTTTGTTTTATTTAATTATGTCTGATTGAAATATTTTCTTTATGCCCTGTTATCCTTTATTCAAGACATCTGTTTATTTTTTCTATTTACAATCCTGAAATCCTACTGCCATATCTGGCTTGCAAAAGCAATTATCTTGTTTGCATAATCTGCAGCTGGAGCCCATCTTCCGTTTAAGCAATTAATAGAACTGTCACCATTAAACCTGTGCGCTCCGATATGCCTTGGGTCATAAGTGCTGCTGCAGTAGCCGTTAACATGATTTGGATATACGTACCAAGCAAGATGCGCATAGTGAGCAACTATCCCAAGCTCCTCAGACGCAAATGTGACTACTGCACCAGGACCTGTAACGCCGACACCTGCAAAATTATTCCAGTCTGCCTTTGCTACACCGGTAAATTCAAGAAATCCTGTTTCGTGGCACATTTGCGCCCAAGCAATATCGGCACGGATATTGAAAGCTTGCCCCCACCTGATATATAGATCAGCCAGCCTCCTGGCTCGGTCAATTTGTCCTGAACCCCTGTTAATAAAAGGCCTGAGCAGCTGGTCAACACTTACAGGCACATATCCCACTATATTTGTTCCTCCTGAAATCGCAGCTCCTCCTGTAGCTGTTGCGCCTGTGGCGCTTGACCCGCCTATCGTTATATTAACAGTTGTGTATTTCCAACCCAGTTCCGGGTTATTAGCATAAATATATAAAGTATGATTACCGTTAGCCAGCCTTGAACCGCTAACAGAAAGTTTAAATCCAGAATTTGTCAGATTACCATTACCAAATGCAGTTGAAACATCCTTCCTGGCAAGTCCGTAAGTTGCCACTCCAAGCATATTCTGTGCTCCGTTTGCAGGACCGTCATAAATATGAACCATATTGATTCCTGTCCCGGACGCAGAATTCTTATCTGCAGCCCATCCGGATATTTCAAAATTTCCAGAAACCCCTGAACCGCTTTTTGGAGTATCGACATTTATCATTATAACTTTTGAGCCTGAAGTTGTGACACTCTGAGATGTTGTATTTGCTGAGGTATTACTGCTGTTTGAAGATGAGTTTGTATTAACCTGTGAAATCCCGGCAGTCTGTACTGAACCTCCGCCAGAACCGACAGCTATATTTACCGTTGCATATTTCCATCCGATATCCTGATTGTATGCATATACATATAGAGTATGATTTCCATTTGATAATTTATTTAAACTGATATTTGCGGAGAAGCCTGAATTTTTAAAATTGGATTTACCGTAATACGTTGCTACGTCTGGTCTTGATATCCCATAAGTTGCAGCTGTAAGAAAATTGCCTTCACCATTGGCCGGACCATCATAAATATGAATAGCGGTAATGCCTGAAGATGTAGTTGAAGCAGTTTCAACTGCCCAACCTGACAAAGTAAAGCTGCCATTAATGGTTGTCCCGGACTTTGGAGTATCTATGTTAATCACTGTTTTCCTTGGTCCTGAAATTGAAACACTCCCACTATTAGTTGCAGCCGTATTCGTTTGCGTTGTTGTCTGCTGCGTTGTAGTTGTCTGCGTCGAAGTATTTGAAACAGGGCTTCCGTCATTAACTACATTTATTCTGACTGTTGAATATTTCCAGCCTACTGCTTCATTATGTGCATATATATGAAGAACATGTGTTCCTTTTGATAACTTATTAGTATCAATCTGTAAATTAAATCCACAAGGTGCCAGGTTTGCCTTACCGAACTTATTTGCGACATCCTGTCTGTTGATTCCATAATTCGCTATACCTACCAGATTTCCTGGTCCGTTTGCAGGTCCGTCATAAACATGTATAGCTGTAACTCCGGAAGTAACAGTTGCGCTTTTATCAATAGCCCAACCCTGTAAGCTGATTACCCCGCCTACTGCTTCATCATTCTTAGGAGTATCAATGTTTATTAATACATCCCCAGTCAGTGTCTCTGTTCCTGTGGCAACAGGTGTTCCTGTACTTCCTGTAATCCCGGAACTATTTACATATGCATGAACACCATTGACAATCCCTTGTGCTATTCTGTTCTGGAAATCAGCATTATTAAGTAATGCTGCTTCTTCAGGATTTGACAGAAAACCACATTCAACAAGAGCAGATGTCATTGTAGTATATTTTACAATCTTAAAATCCGAAGACCTTACTATTCTGCTGGGCCTCCCCGTTGCTGAAACAACTGCATTATGTATGGATGTGGCAAACTGGCTCGAACCTGCACCTCCGTTTGTGCTCCAGTAAGTTTCCACTCCCTGTGCAGCTGTATTTATTGAAGAATTACAATGAA
>JAQVJB010000075.1 GCA_028695395.1 Actinomycetota bacterium
TCAGGGACAATTGCAATCTTGTCAACGTCAAAAACAGATTTTGCACCTGTTTTTTTAAATTCTTCAATTGCAAGAGGCATTGTAATATCATTACCCAGTACAAGATCGAGATTTGCATTGACTATTTCACCTGCTTCCACATAATTTTTACCACAATGCTTTGCAAGTATCTTTTGGGCAGCAGTCTGTGCTTTTTCTATTTTATTCATTTAATTTTCTCCAGTTTTCAAAATCAATATATATAATGCTTTTTTAATTTATCTTTTTTCTTATTATACTTTGCTTGCTTGTAAAAGATATTTATTGAAATTTTTGAGATATCTTATTCAACATCCTGTATTTCAACTATCCGGTTCATGGCATTTACATAAGCTTTTATGCTTGCTTCAATAATATCCGTACTGATTCCTCTGCCCATAACTTCTACGCCATTGGCGCTTGCAATAATTTTGACTGAACCTATCGCATCTTTACCTTCAGTTACTGCTTCTATAATATATTCAACAAGCTTTGCCTTAAGATTCGTAATCTGGTCTATTGCTTTAAAAGATGCATCAACAGGACCGTCTCCGTTATATGAAGATTCAAAAAGCTTGCCATTTATTTCTATGCCTACTGTTGAAGTGGATTTAATATTGGTTCCACTTAGAATATTGTAATAATTAAGCTTAAAGTACTCTGATGTTTCTCTGATTTCATTCTGTACTATAGCTTTCAGGTCTTTATCGCTAATAGCACCTTTTTTCTCTGCAAGCAATTTGAATCTTTCAAAGGATTTTTCTATTTCAGATTCACTCAGCATAAAGCCCAGTTCTTCCAATCTTTTCACAAAAGCATGTCTTCCTGAATGCTTTCCAAGAATTAGTTTTGACGATGAAAGGCCTATATCTTCAGGTTTAAGTATTTCATAAGTAGATCTGTCTTTCAGCATGCCGTCCTGATGTATTCCTGCTTCATGGGCAAATGCATTTTTACCGATAATAGCTTTATTAGGAGCTATTAAATATCCTGTAAGTGAAGCAACAAGGCTGGATGTTTTTGCAATCTCTTTAATATTTATATCTGTATAAACATCAAGATCTTTATTTCTTGTATCAATAATAAGAGCTACTTCTTCTATTGCTGCATTTCCTGCTCTTTCGCCAATGCCATTTACAGAACATTCTATCTGCCTTGCTCCATGATTCAGGGATAGTATGGAATTAGCGACTGCAAGACCCAGATCATTATGGCAGTGCACACTGATAATAACATCTTCGATGCCTTTTACATTGTTCATAAGATATGATATCAGTTCTGAATATTCAAGAGGAAGCGCATATCCTACTGTATCCGGAACATTTAAAACTGTTGCTCCGTTTTTGATTGCTATCTCATACATCCTTGCAAGATATTCCTTATCGCTTCTGGTTGCATCCATTGCAGAAAATTCTATCTGGTCTGTATATTTCTTACATCTTTTAACAGAATCTCCTGCTATTTCAAGTACTTCTTCCCTAGATTTATTTAACTGATATTTTAAATGGATATCAGATGAAGAAATAAAAGTATGTATGACAGGGCTAGCAGCATTTTTTAAAGCCTCACCTGCAGCATCGATATCCTTGAAATTAGCACGGGCAAGTGCAGCTATAGACCTGTCCTTTATAACTTTAGAAATTGCTTTAACTCCCTCAAAATCACTTGGTGATGAAATAGGAAAACCTGCCTCAATCACATCGACATTCAATTTTGCCAGCTGATGAGCGATTTCAAGCTTTTCCTTGACATTCAGATGTATTCCCGGAGCTTGCTCCCCATCTCTCAGCGTAGTGTCAAAAATATATATTTTAGATGCCATTTTTTGCTTCTTTCTATTAAAAATTTTTAAATCTTATTTAATAATTAAGTTGAAATTCATAAATTTATAATCCTGATATCCTTAAAACCTGATAAATCTTTGAATCTTTCAAGCATATCATTGTTTACCTCGCAATCGAGATTTAAGCCCATAAGGGCTTCTCCGCTCACGACCTTTCTGCCGACATGCATCGCTGCAATATTTACACCTAAACTGCCAAAGGCAGTTCCAATTTTTCCAATTTGTCCTGGAATATCTTTGTATCTTAAAAAAGCCATATGCTTTGAAGGAACCATATCTATTTCAAATTTATCGATTGAAATGAATCTTGGGATATTTTTCATTCCCGTGACTGTTCCAGATAAAATCACTGAATAGTCATCACTATTGCCCTTAATAGTTATAAGATTTATAAAATCCTGAGTTTTAGTATCCTTTGTCTCTTTTACCTTTAATTTTTTTTCTTCCCATATCATATGAGCATTAACGATATTTACCCTTTCATCTGTCTTTATTTCCAGTATCTTTGAAAGAATGACGTTTGTTAAAAAGCCTGTCTTAAGCTGGGCTACTTTGCCATTGTAAATAATCTCTAATTCTCTTAAGTCATTATCAAAAAATTGTGCAAAAATAGAGCCCAGATTATTGCAAAGCTCAAAAAAAGGAAAGGACTCATCTATTATTTCCTGATTATATAAAGGAAGATTAACTGAATTTCCAGGAATCATTCCATTCAGTATATCTGCAACCTGTCTGCTTATTTCAAACCCTGCCTTTTCCTGGGCATCTAAAGTAGAACCACTTAGGTGCGGTGTAAGGATGACTTCTTCCAGGTCAGATAATTTTGAACCTTTGAGATATTCTGTTTCAGAAAGATCTATAGCTGCCGCTGCAATCTTCTTCTGCTTAATAGCATCATATAGGTCTTCTTCAATAATAATACCTTTCTTGGAAAGGCTGACGATTATAGCATCGTCCTTCATGCATTCAAATAATTTTTTATTGATTATCCCTGATGTTTCCTTTGTTTTAGGAAGATGAATGGAAAT
The DNA here is from genome assembly GCA_028695395.1 of Actinomycetota bacterium. Lineage (GTDB taxonomy): Bacteria > Actinomycetota > Humimicrobiia > Humimicrobiales > Humimicrobiaceae > Humimicrobium. The sequence continues at coordinate 2,890 of JAQVJB010000075.1, forward strand.
AAAATCACATATTTTGAATAAATCTTCAAGATTATCTTTTCTTTTAATATTTAACTGCCAGAATTTATCTTCAAGGACATAAGGATCAAAAGCATAGACTTCCATACCCATTGCAAATGCTTTTTTAGCAACAAGATACCCTGTCTTGCCTAATCCTACTATTCCAAGAATTTTATTTTCAAGCTCTATCCCTTTTAATTTAATTTTATCAATATTTCTCTTTGTTGCTTTTGACTTGCAGACTATATTTATCTTTTTTGAGCAAGTCATTATTAAAGTTATTGCAAGCTCTGCTGCCGATACTATATTGCTTGACACGGAATTGATAACATAGATCCCTTTTCTTGTCGCAGATTTAATATCAATATTATCAATATTTGCACCTGCTTTAGCTATTACTTTAAGATTTTCTGCTTCTTTTATTACATTTTCATTTACTTTGGTTGCATTTTTTACTACAAGTGCGTCATATTTCTTGATTTCTTTGACTAAATCATTATTTGTAAGATCTTTTTTTACGTCGACAATAAAATCTTTCTTTAAAGAATCTATTGCCTGCCTGCTGATTTCCTCAGTTATTAATATTTTTCCTTTAAAAGACATCTTTTTCCCTTGTCTTTTTTATAAATTTATTAAGATTTTTTCCCTCTGGAACATGCAATCATACCCGTTCTGACAAATTCAATAATACCATAAGGTTTTAAAAGTTCTTCAAAAGCACTTATTTTGGAAGAATTTCCAGTCAATTCCAGCATTATGGTTCCTTTTGTTACGTCAACGACATTTGCACGGAAAATATTGCTGATTTCCAGAATTTCAGCCCTGCTTTTATTTTCTGTATTTATTTTTATAAGAACCAGCTCTCTCTGAACAGAATAATCTGGCTGTAGTTTCTGTATCTTTATAACATTTATTAGCTTATGAAGCTGCTTGGTGATTTGTTCAATACTTGATTCGTCAGAATTAACTACTATTGTTATTCTAGAAACTTTGTCATCATCAGTGGTACCTACGGCAAGGCTTTCAATATTAAAGCCTCTTCTGCTGAAAAGTGCGGCTACTTTTGCAAGTACGCCAGATTTGTTTTCAACCATAACTGATATAATGTGATTCATTTTTTCTCCTTTCCAAGCACCATCATTTCTTTAATCGGAGCTCCTGGAGCAACCATCGGGAAAACATTTTCATCCGGATCTATATGAAAATCAATCAATACCAGATTATCTATGCTGATTGCATCTTTTATTGCTTTTTCTACTTCTTCTTTTTTCTTTACCCTTATTCCTACTCCTCCATAAGCTTCAACAAGCTTAACAAAATCAACACAACCTCTTACTATTGTTTCAGAATATCTTTTTTTGTAAAAAAGCTCCTGCCATTGTTTTACCATTCCAAGATTTCCGTTATTTAAAAGAATTATTTTTATCGGAAGCTTATTTACAACCGCTGTAGCAAATTCATGAGATACCATCTGGATGCTTCCATCACCCGCAATATCAAAAACCATCTTATCAGGACAACCGAATTGCGCTCCTATTGAAGATGGAAAACCAAAACCCATTGTTCCAAGGCCGCCCGAAGAAATGAAGGTTCTGGGTTTGCTGCATTTAAAAAATTGTGCAGCCCACATCTGATTTTGCCCTACTTCAGTACAGATAATAGCATTTTCCTTAACAATCTCATGCAGCTTCTCTATTATATATCCGGGTTTTAGAGAATGTGAGTTATTAAAATAAGAAACAGGATAGTCTTTTTTCCATTTATGAACAAGTTTTAGCCATTCCTGCCTTGAGGCATCACCCTTTTCGTCACGAATAGTCTTATATTCTTTTATAAGATCCGCCAGCACATTCTTGGCATCTCCCACAATAGGAATTTTAACCTTAACATTTTTTCCTATTTCAGCAGGATCGACATCAATATGAATGATATCTGCATGTTTTGCAAATTCACTTAATTTCCCGGTTACCCTGTCATCAAATCTTACCCCAATGCCAATGATGAGATTTGCTTCCGTAAGAGCAAGGTTTGCAAATTTTGTACCATGCATTCCTGCCATCATTAAAGAGAGTTCATCACTTTCTGGAAAAGACCCTTTCCCAAGCAAAGAAGTAATTACCGGGATTTCCGATAGTCTTGCAAATTCAGTTAATTCTTCATTTCCACCAGAAGAAACTACACCTCCGCCTGCAAAAATTACAGGTTTGCTGCTGTTGTATATTTTAACGGCTGCTTCTTTTATCTGTTTCAGATGGCCTTTAATAGTAGGCTTATATCCCGGAAGATTTATTTCAGCTTTAATGTTTTCGTCAATAAGCGCATTCTGTACATCTATCGGGATATCGATAAGAACAGGTCCCGGCCTTCCGGTAGATGCAATATAAAAAGCTTCCTTTACTGTTGCAGGGAGGTCTTTAACATTTTTAACAAGATAATTATGTTTTGTAATCGGTGATGTAATCCCTGTTATGTCAGCCTCCTGAAAAGAGTCTGTTCCTATCTCAATAGTGGACACCTGTCCTGTAATCGCCACGATAGGTATTGAATCCATGTAAGCATTGGCTATTCCTGTTATCAGATTTGTACCTCCTGGTCCGGAAGTTGCCATGCATACACCTGTTTTCCCGGTCGCCCTCGCATAACCGTCTGCAGCATGTGCAGCACATTGTTCATGCCTGACAAGAATATGCTTTATCTTTTTTTCATCATAAATAGAATCGTAAATAGGTATGACTTTACCGCCCGGATAGCCGAATATATATTCCACTCCTTCTTCCCTAAGACATTTCAAGAGCATTTTTGAACCGCTTATTTTACCCATAATATTAACCTCGCTATAATCTGTTAACTATAATCATTCAAGAACAGCCCCTTTGGATGCCGAGGTTACCATTCTTGAATATCTGCCTAGATATCCTTCTTTGATTTTTAGTTCAGGAGCTTTCCATTTATCAAGTCTTGCTTTAATCTCATTATCATCAAGAAGAACATTTATTTTATTATTAATAATATCTATTTCGATAATATCACCATCTTCAATGACAGCAAATGGACCTCCCGACATTGCTTCAGGAGATACATGTCCTATCGAAGCACCTCTGGTTGCACCTGAAAACCTACCATCAGTAATTAGCGCTACTTCCTTATCAAGGCCTATGCCTGCTACAGCAGATGTCGGAGCAAGCATTTCCCTCATTCCAGGCCCTCCTTTTGGTCCTTCATACTTAATGACGACTACATCTTTTGCTTTTATCTTGAGACCTATTATTGCTTCTACTGCTTCTTCCTCAGAATTAAAGACCCTTGCAGGCCCCTTGTGCTGATACATCAAAGGGTCGACTGCAGATTTCTTTACAATACAGCCTTCAGGAGCAATATTGCCGAATAATACCTTTAATCCCCCATCAGGAGAATAAGGTTCTTTAACTGTCTTGATTATATTATTGTCAAGTATCTCTGATTTTTGTATATTATCAGATATATTTTTTCCTGTAACACTTAAAACATCGCCTTTGATCAGCGAATTTTTAAGAAGTTCATTCATAACTGCCTGAATTCCTCCAGCCATATACAAATCATAGATATGATGTGGACCTGCCGGACTGAGCCTGCATAGATTCGGGGTTTTGGAGCTTATTTCATTTATCATTTCCAGAGGAAAATCCACTTTGGCCTCATTAGAGATTGCCGCAAGGTGAAGGACGGTATTTGTGGACCCGCCAAGTGCAACATCAACTGCTATTGCATTGCTTATTGATTTTGAACTGACAATATCTCTCGGCTTAATATCCAGGCTTAAAAGTTTCATTATCTGCATTCCAGCTTCTTTGGCAAGCCTTATCCTTTTTGAAAAAACAGCCGGGATTGTTCCATTCCCGGGAAGAGCCAGCCCTATAGCCTCTGAAAGACAATTCATTGTATTGGCAGTAAACATTCCTGAACAGCTGCCGCATGATGGGCAGGCTTCTTCCTCGATAGACTGGATATCTTCCATTGAATATTCACCCTTGCTGAACTTGCCGATTGCCTCGTAACACGTACTGTAATCAATATCAGCATCCTTATATTTCCCAGTCAGCATAGGGCCTCCGCTTACTACTATTGAAGGAATATTCAACCTTAAAGCAGCCATCAGCATTCCTGGAATTATTTTGTCACAATTAGGTACAAAGACAATCGCATCAAAAGGATGCGCTATGCAGACTGACTCAATGCTGTCAGCAATAAGTTCCCTTGTAGCAAGCGAATATTTCATTCCCTTATGGTTCATTGCGACACCATCACAGACACCTATTGTACAGAATTCCATGGGAGTTCCGCCTGCAATCCTGATTCCTGCTTTTACAGCTTCCACAATTGAATTTAAATGTATGTGTCCGGGAATAAGCTCATTAAAGGAATTTGCGACTCCGATTATAGGCCTTTTTATTTCCTCTCCAGTAAGCCCTAGTGCTCTGAAAATAGAACGATGAGGAAGCCTGGCAATCCCATCTTTCATTAAATCACTTCTCATTAATCCTCCTGATATATTTAAATTTAAAAATTTTTATTCTTATTCTACCTTTATAATATTTTATATGAAAATAAAAAAAACAGAAAACCTTAAACAAAACGATTACATTTACGGATAAAAAATGAAAAAACTTAAAATAATCCCCGACAGGCCAATATCCGTAATTTAGGATAAAATACCCACGAGGAGCACAATAATGACGAGGAGATTGATTATATTCGAAATGGGAACACTTGATTCCTTATGAAGAAATCTTTGCCTTGATATAATAATATTTTTTTTATAAGAAGACATCTATAATCTCATTTCTACGAAATATTTAATGAAAAATTTTAACATAATTAAATCATTAATACAATATTTTAAATTAGTAAATTTTTTAAAAATAGACAGGCATGTTATTCATATCACATGCCTGTCTGCAAAATATCTAAAATATATTATTAAATATTATATTAATTAAATTTTAATTACTCTAACTTATTTCCGCATTTAGAACAAAATGCCTGATCATCTTCGACTTTTGCACCACAATTCGGACAGTAATTTAATTTTTCTTCACTTTGTTCTTCTTCCTTTTCAGCACTACCTTCATCACTTGTCACTTGCTGTGGAGGTGCGGTCTGCTGATAAGTAGGAGTTTTTTGAACCGGCGGATGACTACCTCTCCTGCTGAGCATTATTATCAGAATTATTATAACGGCAAGAAGAATAAAGCCGCCAATTGCTCCTCCTATTATGCCCCATAATGCTTTTTTGCTTAATCCGGCCTCCTGAGCAACAACAGATGCGGTTGTCTCTGAAGCAATTGCCGTAGTTTCTTCTGTAACCGGCGCCACAGTTGTTTCGGCTGTTAAAGGAACATCCTGTCCCATATTTGCCTGTGCTTTTGCCTTATACTCCTGTGCCAGCAAATGACCTGCGCTTAAGTTAAGGACAGCGTCAAATCTTTTTATAGCTTCGCTGAAATGCTTAAGCCTGAACATAGCCAGGCCTGTTCTCCATTCCTGGTCTACCAGTCCGAGTTTGTTTTCAGCATTAAGGAAAGATTTAATATCATTACTTGGTCTGATATAATTATTGGTATTGTCAGTTCCTGCTGATACTATTCCTATTACATTACCGTTTTTATCAAGAACCGGACCGCCGCTGTTGCCAGCTCTCACATCACCCTGGATCTGTATCCATTCAGTTCCTCCGACCATCTGCTTTCCGCTGATGGTTCCATTTGTCACTGTAGGATTTAAAGGATTGTCCTGTCCAATGTCTGAAGTCCAGGGATAGCCTATCATTGTAACAGGGTCCTGGATTTCTATCATTGAAGAATCCCCGAGAAGCGCGCTTGACAGGCTTCTTCCTGTCTGGGGAGTAATCCTTATTATGCCTATATCTCTTTGTTCAAATGAACTGGTTGCAACAACTTCTGCCCTCAGATAAGAACTGCTGCCCGGACCCTGAGGCTCAGATGCAATTGCTGTATTAAACTGAACATAGACTTCAAGATCATAAGGAGGCCCTTCGCTTCCCTCCACCTTTATGTTTTCATAAGCCCAGTTCCAGTCATCATCAGTCCAACCGTCAAGCTGGCCAAAATCACCATAAACATCCATTAGATATGAGTAAATAAGATCATATTTAAACTGTGCTTCGTTTATATCAATTACATGCCCTGCTGTTACGATATGGCCGGTCTCAGGATTTACAACAAAACCTGTACCTCCAAAAGCTTCGTAATAATAATCGCTCCATTGATTTGTCCAGGGATCAAGTACGTAACCGTAAAATACAGATGTGATATAGCAAACTGCAGGCTGTACCATCAGCACCTTATCTGCAGAAGTAGGTTCATAATTTAAAACATCACTTGGCAGATCGCTTGATTGCGAACCTTCCTGTGCATTTAAAAATGATGTAAAACTTAAGGTCATTATGAATGCTAGAACAAATACTAGGATTTTTAAATATTTTTTTGTCATGTATCTCTCCTTAAGGGTTACTTTTCTAATTTATAGGTCTTTTATTATTTTATTATTTTCCTTAATAATAATAAACATAAAAATGATTATATTATATAAACAT